>CAZAMY010000203.1:0-5312 GCA_964485995.1 uncultured Sediminispirochaeta sp. | reverse complement strand
AGAGTATTGGAGGTAGCCAGTGCTGCACCTATATAGGCCGCCCGTGTGGCAGAGAGGGCTCCGTCCCAGCCCTGCGCCCGCCGCAAACCGAACTCCAGTACTTTGCCGCCCTCGCTGGCATGATAGATTCGGGCCGCTTTGGTTGCAACTAGGGATTGAAAATTGAGGGTGTTCAACAGCATGCTCTCGATCAGCTGTGCTTCGATCAAGCGGCTGTGAACCCGCAGCAGCGGCTCTCCGGGAAAGATTACCGCCCCTTCGGCCATACTGTAGATGTCTCCCGAAAACTGAAAGTCCCGGAGGTAGTCGAGAAAGCGGTCGTGAAAAAGGCCGAGACTGCTGAGATAGTCGATATCGTCCTCGGAAAAGCCGAAGTTCTCGACTGCCTTGAGCATCTCCTCAAGCCCGGCAAAAATCGAGAAGCCGCTGTCGAAGGGATGTGTACGGAAAAACATATCGAATACTACTCGTGGATTGCGTTCCTTGAGGAAGTAGCCCTGCATCATCGTAAGTTCATATAAATCCGTTAGTAAAGCTGAAACTTTCATGTTCTATAGTATAATTGATATAATTTGTTTCAACAATTGTCACGGGAATATATGTACTCGACATATCTGTAAAGTTCGCTATAATGAAATAAGAAGATACAAAAAGAAGGAGTTGCGCTATGTTATCAATTGTATGTGATGCGTGTAAGAAAGCCGTTCCTGGTCCGGAAAAAGACACCGGGGTTGTGTACATCACCGACAAGGGCATCTGCAAGCGATGTGAAAAAAAGCTAGTCGATACCGTTAGTGAAGAGATGGCCAAGCACAAAAGATTTATATTTGCAGATTATAAGGATCAGTACATCAAGACCTTGAATCAGATGTGCAGGTAACCCATGTAAAATTGTAAAATACCCGTGCCGGATTCGACGGCAGAGTAAACCGGTTCAAAATTACTTTGAACCGATAGTGTCGAATCCGGTATAAGCTATCAGGTTCTTCGGAATGGAGACTGTCCCGTCATCCCGCTGATTATTTTCCAGAATTGCAATAATTGCCCGCGACACTGCAATTGCCGTGCCGTTCAGCATATGGACAAAGCGGTTTTTTCCTTCATCCTTGTAACGGACTCCCAGCCGGCGGGCCTGGTAGTCGGTGCAGTTGGAGGTGCTGGTCACCTCGCCCCAGTCGCCATTTTCGCCGCGTCCAGGCATCCAGGCTTCCAGGTCGAACTTGCGGTAGGCCGGGGCCCCCAGATCGCCTGTGCAGGTATCCACGACCCGGTAGGGGATGTCCAGGCCCTGAAAGATCTCCTCTTCAATGGCCAGCAGCTGGTTGTGCAGCTCTTCGGATGAATCGGGGTGGGCGTATACGAACATCTCCACCTTGGTGAACTGGTGCACCCGGTAGAGTCCTTTCGAATACTGGCCGGCCGCACCGGCCTCGCGGCGAAAGCAGTGTGACACCCCAGCCAACTTGATCGGCAGCTGCTCCGGTTTGAATATAGAGTCGGCGTGGTATCCGCCCAGGGTTATCTCGGCCGTTCCGACCAGGCAGGTACCGGTTCCCTCGATGTTGTAGATATTGCTCTCCGCCCCGCGGGGATTAAAGCCGATGCCCTCGACTACCTCCTCTTTGGCGATGTCCGGTGTCATTGTTAAGGTAAACCCGTGTTTCTGCAGCACATCCAGGGCATACCGAATAAGCGCCATTTCCAGCAAAACGGCTTCGTTTTTCAGGTAGTAAAATTTGGTGCCTGAAACCTTTGCGGCGGTTTCGAAGTCGAGCAGATCGAGCTCTTCACCCAGTTGGATGTGATCCTTGGCATCGAAGCTGAACTGTGTGGGCGACCCGACCCGGCGGAGCTCCAAGTTGTCCTTGTCCTCTTTCCCGACCGGTGCGTCCGGATGGGCGGCGTTGGGAATCCTCTTCGCTTCATCCCACAGACGAACATCGATGGATTTCATCTCTTCCTCGAGGGAGGCGATCTGTTCTTTGAGCTGTTTGCCCTCTTCGATCAGTGCGCTGCGCTCATCGGCTTCGAGTTTGGCCTTCATGCGTTTGGCGTTTTCGTTGCGCTTCTGACGAATCTCTTCAATCGTACGGAGAAGACGATTTCTCTCCTCGTAAAGTGCCAGAATGTCGTCCACATCCACGTTCATATAGCGGTTGCGGATGTTTTTCCGCACCTCTTCGGGGTTCTCTTTGATGTATTTTAGGTCTACCATAACGGGACTATCTTACTTGACCAGCGAAAATCTTACAAGCTAGTATTTTATGCCTCGGATTCGATCTCTTTTGCCCGCTCGGCGGCTGCGCTTACGGCTTCCATAACTGTCGGGGTAAGCCCGCCCTCTTCCAGGGCCTTTACTCCGCGAATAGTGGTTCCACCGGCGGAGGTGACCCGGGTCAGATACTCGGCCGGGCCGACGCCTTCGCTGCGCAGTACCTCAACTGCCCCCCGGCAGGTGGAGTAGGCGATATCCAGTGCCTGCTGATAGGAGAAGCCGGCATCGGTGCCCCCCAGGGCCATGGCGTGCAGAAACGCAAATACGTAGGCGATACCGGAGCCCGAGAGCCCGGTAATGGCCGGCATCAGTCGCTCCGGGATTTCGACCGGTATGCCGATAGCCTTGGCAGCCTCGAAGGCGGTGTTGCGGAAATCCGCATCCAGACCCTCGACTGCCGAGATACCTACCACCGATTCACCGACTTTGGCGGCCAAATTGGGCATAAAGCGGATGACCTTGCTCGTCCGAAGATTGGTGGTAAACAGGGAGATCGGTTTGCCGGCGGCGATCGAGATGAACTCGCGGTCGCTGCTCATTTCGTTGATATCGGTAAACAGGGCCGTCAGATGCTGGGGCTTAACCGCGATCACCAGCACTTCGGCCTGTTCGAACAGCTCTGCGTAGCTGCGGCAGGCCGTTCCGCCGCACTCTCCGGCGGCCTGTGCGGCCTTAGTCTGGTCGAGATCATAAAAAGCGAGATCGAGATTGGGGTGAGCGGCACGAAGCCCGAGGCTGATAGCCGCACCCATGTTGCCGGCTCCGATAAATCCGATTGATTTCATTTCGACGCCTCCCTAAACCTGCGGTACTTCCCACTGACCGCTTTCTGCGGAACGGAAAAGAGCATTGATGATTGCGGTGTTGTAGAGGGTGTTCTCGAGGGGCACCGGTACGGTGCTGTTCTCTATAATAGCTCTGCTGAACTCGTCGCCCTGAATGGCATACTGGTCGGCCGGTGGAATGACTATCTCTTCCGGAACACCGGTCACATCGCTGCCGTCATCCACCAGAATACGGGCTGGAAAGTCGCCCGGTTGGTTAAAGGGTATTTCTATTTCCACCCGCTGTTTTTCTCCGAAAAACTGCATGGTCTGCCACGGCACGATCTGCGTACTGCTGGTAAAGCTCGCCTGGCCGGATGGAAACTGCAGGATAGCGCTGGCCATTTTATCTATCTTGAATTTAGGATCGAAGATGAACCCGGCGATTACCTTCTCCGGTTCCTCATCGAACATAAAACGGGACGTGTGGACCGGATAACAGCCGATGTCCCACAATCCGCCGCCGCCTTGACTGTATTTGTTGCGGACATTCTCCGGATCACGGTTGTTGTAGCTGAAAAACCCCTGTATCGACTGCAGTCCGCCGAATTTCGGGTTCTGAACGAGTGATTTTGCATGCAGCCACTGTGGGTGAGTGTGCACCATAAAGGCCTCGCCTATTTTGAGTTTGCTTTGGTTGCGAAGCTTTATCAGATCGTGGACTTCTTCAGTGTGTAGCGCTAACGGTTTTTCACACAGAACGTGTTTGCCGGCTTCGAGGGCCTTTCGGCTCCATTCGACATGCAGATGGTTTGGCAGCGGGATGTATATGGCCTCAATTTCCGGATCTTCCAACAGTTGTTCATAGCTCGAATAGTACTTGGGGATGGCAAACTGGTTGGCAACAGTTTTCGCTTTATCTCCCGTGCGCGAGGCAACTGCCTGTACCTCACATAAGCTGCCGCGCTTGAGACCCGGAATTACACTGTTGATGGCGATTTTTGCTGTGCCGAGGATACCCCAGCGTACTTTTCTTTCATTCATATACTTCCCCCTTTTTTTTATTCTATAACCGAAGAGCCTTACCCAAAGGTGATTCGATTCCTGCCGTTCCGCTTTGATTCGTACATCAGGTTATCGGCCCGATTGAGCAGCGAGTCGATGGTGTCATCTTTATGTGAAATGGTGACACCTACAGAAACCGTCACTTGAATACGCTTATCCTGGATAGCGATGTGAGAAGACTCAACCAACATTCTAAATCTATCGGCCGTTTCAATTAATATATCGCGTGAATCGATATTTACCAAGAGTATGATGAACTCTTCTCCGCCCCAGCGACCGACGAAATCGAAAGAACGGATATTTCTGGCCAGATCATCAGCCACCGCCTTCAACACACAATCTCCGGCGGCGTGACCGTAATCGTCGTTCACCTGTTTGAAGTGATCTATATCAAAAAACAGCAATCCGAAGCGCCAGTTGTACCGGCTGATTTCGTCAAAACGGTTTTGCAGGGTTATCTCCGCATATCTGCGGTTCCCTATACCGGTAAGCGGATCGGTCAGGTTCTCCTGCATCAGGTGCTCCACCCGCTGCAGGGCTGCCACTTTGGCCGAGTTGTCGCTGAAACTCTCCACTGCTCCGATTATCTGCCCGTCCGCTTTTATCGGTGCAATCCTTACCGAGACAGGTATGCGTTCGCCGTTTTTGTGCTGCAGAAACAGATCTTCCTTGCGCAGCGTGCCGTCCTCGATAGTTTCGGCCAGCGGGCATTTTCCGTGGCAGAGTTGTGTGCCCGCGTAGTCGACGTGATTGAGCAGATTGTCAAAACAGTGACTGCCTACTACTTCATCGGGACTGTATCCGGTAATCCGTTCAGCCCCTTTATTCCAGTAAGTTATTTTTCTGTCGGTATCTACAAAGTAGACACCATCCATAAGATTGTCGAGCAGATTGCGGTAAAAAGTATCATTCATGTGCCAGTTACCTGCCTAGAGGTATAGTGTAATCAGTATTATCTTTATTTACAAGTTGTTTTATCCTGCATAAGATGGAGGGATGAAACCGGCGAAAACCTACCCTGTATCCTGTAACCGCGATTGTATCACCGGCTGTCCGCTGGAAGCCGTAGTAGAAGATGGGGTACTGACTAAAATTCGAAACAGCCCCCACCGCTCCGAGTATATGAACGGCTGCATGCGGGGTTTTCGCTTCCCCTCCGTGGTGTACCACCCCGACCGGCTTACCCGCCCGATGATTGCAGTCACGGG
>CAZAMY010000202.1:0-5316 GCA_964485995.1 uncultured Sediminispirochaeta sp. | reverse complement strand
ACTTCTATGATGAAACTAAATGGATCTATTTTTCCCAGTTTTGGATGTTCTCCAGATACCTAATCTTTACTGTTTTGGGATCCAAGGATTTTCTGAAGTCCTCTGTAATGGGGTCCTTCATCATATTTTTTGATGCCTCTTTGGCTTCTGCCACAGATCCCCAATGCTGTAGTATAAGCCATTGAGATGGTTCATTTCCTTTGACTAGTTCCGAATTGATGAAACCTGCTTGTTGGGAATGGAAATCTTCTTCGAGTTTCTCAACGATGCTGATAAAATTTTCATCAGAAATGCCAGTAACAACTTGAAATTCTGCAATTTCGGTACAAATACCCCTGTTCATAGATAGTGCCTCCTAAAAAATTCATTAGTACGCCATCACCTTATCTATTACAGGCGTTGCTGAATAGTAAAAATTCGACACTCAGTAAGGGGTTATTATCTGTTTGACAGAACCGGGCTTGTTCAGGAATTCTGTTGGGGTGCTCCCGGTGAAAGCCTTGAAGTCTTTAATAAAATGAGACTGATCTGTATAATTATGGTCATACGCACATAGCGCTAAGTTATCCAAATCCTCGTTCTGGAGCTGATTGATTATTCGGTTTAACCTGTTCACACGCTGAAATAGTTTCGGGCTCACTCCGATGTACTTTTTAAATATTCGCTCTAATCTGCGTTGATTTATCCCATATTCCTCACAGAAATCGGAGATGCAATAATCCTCAGAATTAAAGATTCTAACCAGTTCAAATACATCTCTATCTGGTATGAGGGAGAAATCAATCGATTCAGCAATAACCTTTTCAATTTTTTTGATTACTTCAGCGTTGGTGTGTACTTCAGAAATAGTATCCTGTATTTCATCTGTAAAAGTACCGGTAATCTCATCTATTCCAACTGTTCTTCCGGTAAATTCTTTCAATGGTGTGTTCAACATCGGAAAAAGTCCGGTTGGATAGAACGAAGCACCGAATACCCGCAATTTCCCTGTCTGGCGTATTATAACACATTTATCCCGTGGCCCGTTAAAATGGATACGGGTGGAATTCGTGCTGTTCTGCTCATCTGTTATGTACTCAATCGGTGAAGAGAGGTTAAAAATAATGTCAACATTGTTCACTGGCAGGAGCTTGTGACTAATTGAGATAATTGATTCGCTTTCGATTACCCAGAAATATTTGATTATGCTTTTCAGTAGAGGATTTCTTGCCGGATGTCTACAAACCTGTAACATGGACATTCCTTAATCGTTTTGTACCACTTTAGCCTGAGTATATCTTAATACGATGATAACCACCAGTCACATTGTGTGGTTAAGCTCCTATCTGTGCTCCCCTCTTATCAGGTGCTATCTCGTTTCTTTCTCTTAGCCTTATACATTTCTGAGTCGGCACTTTTGATTAAGGTTTCCAGTTCGCTGCTGTCCTCCGGATAAAAACTTACACCGGAACTGACGCTGATCGGAATCTTCTGCCCCTCAATGAATAATGGTTTTTTGAGTTCAACAGTCAATCTTTTTGTGACTTCCATTATTCTTTCCTTTGAAGATAGATCTGTCAGTGCCACTACAAACTCATCTCCGCCCATTCTGGCTTTTAAGTCCTTCGCCTTCAAGCTGTGTTCCATTCTTGAGGCTACTTTCTTTAACACCTCATCACCGGTGTCATGACCATAGCTATCATTGATTTCCTTGAACCTGTCGATGTCAATAAAAACAACGCCGATATTATCTTGATTAGAATCCGCTTTGTTTTTTAATTTGCGAAACTCCTCTACGAAATATTTCCTATTTGCCAGACCGGTTAGTTTGTCGTGATGCGCCTGATGTTCAAAAATTTTGAGTAGATATACAACCACGGAAATAAAGCTGACAAATAGCACCGCCATTAAAATAATGTTTGCTAAAAACAGGCTTCTATGATTTTGTATTTCTTTCCGCATCACCTGGTCATTATAGACAATACCAACTACATAGGAATTCCAGCCCTGTTCATTGTTCTGATTGTTGGTTAATGCCGGAAAAAATCGGTAGCTTCGCTGTATGCCAGCGGTATTCCGCGTGCTTTCCTGCATGGTGGTATTGATAACTGCCTGTCTGGCAAGCTCCTCCTCAAACTCGGGTACATCCGGGTTCAAATAGGGGCGTGTGCTGGTCCGCAGTTTAGCAACCCCATACTTCAGCGGCTCTACACTATAGAAGCCGATGTCTTCAACCATCTCATATTCTTGGGTTAAAGCGGTGGCATCCTTGAACAGATTTAAGCTCTGGAAAGAGGGATACTTTTCTTCAATACTGACACTCAGTTCGAATAAATATTGATTGTCAGGGCTCGGCATATAGCTGTACTTTTTGATCTCACCTGCCTGAGTAGACAGATCCAGTCTGTCTACTTCAAACTTGGTTCCAGCCATTCTCTCTCTCAAGACGGTGGCAAAACTTCCGAACTTAGAAAAATCAAGGCCGAGGTCCTTTTCATAGGTGGTTTTAATAATTTCTAAGTCTTTATTGACAATATAAATGTCATAACCGGTAAAGCGCCGCTGCAGCTCAGCCAAATCCCATTCCATAACCTTAGGATCTTCTTGATACTTTTTCACCATCTGCTCAGAGTATTCCCGCATTTCCTGGTTTAACTGCTGTTCGGCAATCTTATAGGCATTATTTATGTAGTTCACAGTCTGCAGAATATTTTTCTCCACCAGCTGCTGCTGACTATCATACTTGTCCTCGACAACATCGATGACACTTGCATATTGTGTTGATAAAATATAGGTCATCAGTATGGCCAGTGCGATTATGATTATGTACTTGAATTTGCTTAGTAATTTATCCAACTAGAGTACTCCAAATATCTATGCTTTGTGTGGAATGTCTAATAGTACGAAAAAATTTCCGGGTTTTCAACGCCGTAGTAACTAAAAAGCAGTAATATCTGAAAAAAAAACCTAGTATCTTGTCGGGCTGGCTACCTCCTTTCCGCAGTTGTTTGAACTGTATATATCCGCTCCCCACCACCGCGCTGAAGAGCTGTGACGCTATCTTATTTTTCTGTGATGGTGTATACCCTTCCTATGGTTGCTTCTTACCATAGGGTAAATAGTCCTCCCACAACAATTGGAGTAGTACGGTTGGTAGTTGTGCCGTCTCCCAACTGTCCAAATTGGTTGTGCCCCCATGAATATGCAATTCCATCAGAATCAAGGGCTATCATGAATTCATCTCCAACGGCAATCATGACGATGTCCGATAATTCGACTATGTGGGTTGGTGTGTTTTTCCATACCAAGGTTCCGTCGCCCAACTGCCCGTAATCATTGTTTCCCCATGTATAGACGTCCCCTGCCGTATCAAGAGCGGATGAGAAACGGAGTCCAGCAGCAACCTGTTCCAGAATAGTCAAATTGAGTATGGAGACAGGGGTCGTGATATTATAATCATTCGATTCGTTACCTACTTGCCCCCTGTAGTTGTAGCCCCACCCGTAATTATTGCCACTTTCATCTGCCGCTATGGAATGGTACTCTCCTGCCGCAATAAGAATGGTGTTGGAAACGCCGGAGACTTCCACAGGAACATTGCTTTCGTCCTCAGTTCCATCACCCAATTGACCAGCCCAATTGTCACCCCAGGCATACAGTGTCCCCGTGCTTCTCCATGCGAGCATATGCCACTGTGAGACCTCAATGCTCACAATATAATCAAGAGAGGAGACCTGAACAGGGACGTCTGATTGATCATCCGTTGTTCCAGTACCCAATTTCCCATGAGAATTGCTACCCCATGTATAGAGGTTCGAACTGCTGTTTATTGCTGCAGAACTGGCGCCACCGGCGGAGATTGCAGAGACGCCGGGCAGAGACGTTATTTGTATGGGCGAAGAGGTGCTCATACCTGTTCCATCTCCCAATTGTCCAGATGTGTTGCTACCCCAAGCCCAGAGACTGCCGTCGCTTTTCAGGCCAAGACCGTGCGTGGAACCAAAAGCCAATGACTGCATTCCCTCAAGACTCTCTATCTCAATTGGTATCTCAGTTTGAGTCGGGTTCGGTTGACCAAGATTGCCCCAAGGATTCCGCCCCCACCCCCAGACTGTTCCATCTCTCTTTATTCCGGCGGCAAAGGAACCTCCGGCCTCTATGAACTGAAAGTCAGATACAGAGGGAATGAGTGTTGGTATGGGATTCGCGTCAAACGAGGTCTCTGTACTACGGCCCAATTGCTTGTAGTTGTTGAACCCGTAGCTGTAGAGGGTTCCATTGTTTTTCAGAGTGATGACATGATCTCGAACCGATAACTCGACAATGTCGGTCAAACCTGTTGCCTGAACTGCTGTCAAAGAATCTTCCGTAGTTCCATCACCTATTTGACCATGATCATTTGCTCCCCAGGACCAAACAGTCCCATCTGCTTTCAGAACGGCAGAGAAGTGCCTTCCTATGCTGATTTCTTGGACTTCACTCCCGGAGAACACTGTTACTTCAACAGGTACTGCTTCAAAATCGGAGGAACCTCCTGTACCAATTTGACCAAAATCATTGTCCCCCCATCCGTATATTCTACCGTCGGAACACAGAGCTGCCGCGTGGTAGTATCCTGCAGCCACAGCTGTGGCTGAGGAAGCGAGCGACACCTCTACAGGAGCAAGCTGTTGGTTGGTCGAACCGTCACCTAGTTGGCCATGAATGTTGTTGCCCCAGGACCAGAGAGTCCCGGTATCGTCAAGAGCAAAAGTACATTCGCTACCGGCAGCAATCTGCACAATATCAGATAACGCAGTTACACGAACGGGACTCAACTCATCGATGCTTCCGTTACCGTCACCGATCTTGTTTTCATGTCCCCATATCCACACCTCTCCGTTGGAAGTAAGAGCAACTGAATGGACCTCGCCGGCTGCAATATCCACTACGTCCGTGAGTCCTGACACCTGTCGGGGAAGATAACTCGGATCTGTAGATCCATCTCCCAGCATTCCAAGAAAGTTCTCACCCCATGTCCAGACAGTTCCATCACTTTTCAAAGCCATACTATGAACAGTATTGGCGGAAACGGCTTCAACATCTGTGAGTCCTGACACCTGTTTAAAATCGATACTGCTATCTGTTGTACCATTTCCCAGCTGTCCCTCATGATTCAGTCCGCAGGCCCAAACGGTACCGTCGTCTTTGACCGCCAGAGTATGCTGCATACCAGTTGCAAGATGGCGTGAAGCCATAGGAACAAAGCAGGTAGCCGATAGATCGAAAACGTATGGATTCTCATCGCCATCGCTGTTGTCAATGGATACCGTTCCAATACTGGCCCCAAGTTGAGCA
>CAZAMY010000201.1:0-5320 GCA_964485995.1 uncultured Sediminispirochaeta sp. | reverse complement strand
ATAACAACCTTAATGCGGGTGTAATAATTTATTTCCGATTCAATCCACATCCGGCCGCCGAAATTTTTCGTAATATAATACGCCTTGGTTAGACCGAAGCCCCCTCCGTAACTGGTTTTACTTCTCGCATTTCCAGCCCGGATACCGAAATCTACTACACTTTCGATACTCTCCTCGGGAATTCCCCGCCCGTTATCCTCCACAACCAGACGCAGATGCTCTGCATCCTGAAACACCCCGGCCAGAATGTTGCCTCCGGGGTCAGTATACTTGCGCGCATTGGCAACTAAATCGCGAAAGACATCCTTTACCAGTAAGGGCATTGTGATCTGATCGCTGTTCGATGAATGAAACTGCAGATCAACAAAATAACTGCGGTCATCCTTAAGGGCGATATTATCAACAAACCTGTAACCGCCTCTGCTGTTCCGTTCCACTGCATCGAAAAAGGCGAGTATATCTGCCCGCAGTTCCTCTGCAGTAAAGGCGATCCACGCCTCCGGTCCGTCTGAACTCTGTCTTTCCAGCTCATTCAGGCGTATGTTCAGAACCTCAATAATTTTTTCAATAGAGTCAACTATCGCTTGAACCTGGGCCGACTCGCCCGTGTTGGCAGCCGCTGCAGCCCGGTTTACATCCTGAAGGACATCGTTATGCAGCCCCCTGATCTTCTCAGCTTCGGTTTCTCCGACACTCTTCCGCGACACCAGCAGGGCCAGCTCCTGCACCGAACCGTACGAGCGCAGCAGCGCCTTGTCGTCGTTCAAAATATCGGAAAGCCGGAGGAAATTGAACTGCAGTAGATTCAGTATGTTGAGTATGCTGTGATTGTTCAGTATCTGTCCGTGGTACTCATCTATCTCGAGCTGCTTGGTAATTTCCATGTCTGCCTCTGCATAAATTAAAGATTATAGGGTTATAGCAGAGTATAGCGTATTTTGGAGATAATTTCAAAGTTATTAGAGAAATTTTCCAGGTTTATCTGTCCGTTTTTCTACCCTTAAAATCAGCTACGTCTTGCTCAGTCTTCCTCGGTCAGCAGTTCCGCAACCTCTTCAGAATCTTTGGCTCTCAGCAGCAGCTTGCAGAATGACTTAGACTGGGTGATGCGGGCAATCTCAGATAGAGCCTCTATATGCGGGCCTGACTGGTTGGTCGGCGCCAACATGAGAAAAAAGAGATAGCTCGGATTACCGTCGAGGGCGCGAAAATCGAGTCCGTCGGGGGCAATGCCGATGGCGAGGTTCAAGGAAGAGACAGTATCGGTTTTTGCATGCGGTACGGCGATACCGGCTTCCAGCCCGGTACTGCCCTTGGCCTCTCGGGCCAGCAATGCATCATAAGCAGCATCGAAGTCGTCCAGCCGCCCGGCATCTACCAGTACCTGCAGCAGTTCACGGATGACTCCTTCTTTAGATTTTGATTCCAGCGGGACTTTGATTATTTCAGGCTTCACAAGGTCAACTAAGGCCATTTTTTCACTCCATTACTCTTCAGGCAGGGAATCGTAGAGATCCCACACACGCTCTTCATCTTTTACCATAAGAACGGAACAATGTACAAGCCGCATAGCCCGTTCGGTTTCATGATAAAACTCATCCCGGCGACTGCGCACATGCGAAAGCTCGCCGATCAAAAGTAAATCCGCATCCACCTCTTCGGCGTACTTCTTTATCTCCTGATGAACCGTGCCGCTGCGCTTCTCCAGTGTAACCGGAACCCCCTTGCGGCCGGCCATCTTGCTCACATGCTTCAAATAGCGCTCGGCATCCGATTCGAGGTCCCGATGGTACTCCTCCTCTTCAGAATCAAGGAAAATCCGGGCTTTCACCAGGTCGTTCAGTGCCCGCGTATTGATCACATACAGCGTATACAAATTGGCACCGGTCGATTTTGCCAGACAGACTGAATACTGAGCCGCAGTAATGGCCTCTTCAGTACCGTCAACATACACGAGAATATTACGTATCGGCCCTTCCATGTCGCTCCTCCTCTTTTTTTTCGAGCCGGTCCTTGACCATCTTCATTAACACAAACATATCCCGCTCGTTCTCCTCGAGCCGGTTGTTGATGTACGCGACAGTCTCTTTCAGGTCCGGGATCGCGATCTTCTCCAGGGCGTTCACCTTGCGGATCGTTTTCTTTACCTCTAACGCCAGACGCATAATCGACACCTTCAGCTCCGCCAGCCGTCCCATCATCTCAAGGGCCTGCTTAAACTCCTGCAGAGCTCCGTCGACCCAGTAACTGGTATCGGATGGACTAAAATAGGGCGGATGTTCGGTAAAATCGGTATCAACCACCGGAAGCTGCACTCCCATAACACGCCGCTGCTTTATTTTTATGTTCGATTCCATATTGATCACTCGGCTGATATGGGCGACCTTCAGCTTTCCCATATCTATACTGGCCTGTTTGAGTGCCGCATACGCATCGGCCAGGGCCTTCTCGACCCGGCTCTGGTAGTCGATCGCTTGATCGACCAGATTCAACAGTTCCAGCACCAGAATATTGCGCTTCTGATCCAGAAGATCATACCCCAGCTCGGCGAATTTGAGTTCGTCCTTCAGCTTGATCAGACTCGATTTTGTCGGCGCTACATTGCGCATAAGTGCAGCTCCCTATCCTTCGTAGTACGTTTCCAGTTCTTCGTCAGTAACACGGTGCAGCTCTTCAGCCGGCAGATTCCGCAGTGCCTCCCAGCCCAGGCGCAAGGTCTCTTCTATAGTGCGGTCCTCATCGGTTTTCTGCGATACGAACTTCCGTTCGAAAGCCTCGCCGAACTCCATGTACTTGTGATCCAGCGGCGTCAACTCCTCCTCGCCGATAACCGAGGCCAGGTTGCGCACATCCTTTACATAGCTGTAGGCGGCAAACAGCTGACTGGCCAGGTGCGGGTGGTCCTCGCGGGTCATCCCCTCGCCGATGCCGTCTTTCATCAGGCGCGAAAGCGACGGCAAACCGGCCACCGGGGGATAAATATTCCGCCCGTACATTTCCCGTTCGAAGACTATCTGTCCCTCGGTAATGTAGCCGGTCAGGTCGGGAATCGGATGGCTGATGTCGTCATTCGGCATGGTGAGAATCGGCAGCTGGGTGATCGAGCCCTGGTGCCCCTCGATCATACCGGAACGCTCGTAAATTTCGGCCAGGTCAGAGTACAGATAGCCCGGATACCCCTTGCGGGAGGGAATCTCGCCGCGCAGAGTGGAAACCTCGCGCAGAGACTCACAGTAGTTGGCCATATCGGTCAGAATGACCAGCACATGCATCCCCTTATCGAAAGCCAGGTATTCGGCCAGGGTAAGGGCCGAACGTGGGGTAATCAGCCGTTCGATCGAGGGATCGTCGGCCAGTGACAGGAACAGCGCTACGTTCTCCAGTACCCCCGAACTCTCGAATGAGTTGATGAAGTAGCGGGCCACATCGTGCTTCACCCCCATGGCGGCGAATACAATTGCAAAGTTGCTCTCGCCGCCGCGGATCTTGGCTTGGCGGGTAATCTGAGCGGCCAGCTCATTGTGCGGCAGCCCGTTTCCCGAGAATATCGGCAGCTTCTGTCCGCGGATCAGGGTGTTCATCCCGTCGATCACCGAAATTCCGGTCTGGATGAAGTCGCGCGGATAGACCCGGGCGGTGGGATTGACCGGCGACCCGTTCACATCCCGCTCTTCAATTCCAACCGGGGCCGGACCGTTGTCGATCGGTGCTCCCAGTCCGTTGAACACCCGCCCCAGCATGCCGTCGCTGACCTCCAGCGACAGCGGCTCGCCGCGGAAACGGACCCGGGTGGAGGGCATGGTCAGCTCGGTGGTACCCTCGAAGACCTGTACTACCACCGCATCCTCGGAGGTGTCCAGCACCTGTCCAAGGCGGGTGTGGCCGGTTTTGTCGACCACCTCGACCAGCTCCTGATATCCCACCGGATGGGTTTTGCGCACGTACACCAGCGGTCCGTCGATCTTGTCGACCCCGACATACTCGCGCCCCGCTAAAAGGCTTCTATCGCTACTCTTCATAGAGAGACTCCAATCTGTCAAAAGATCTTTCGAGACGGGCCTGCAGCTTGTCGAAGGCCGACTCATCGTCGTTTTCGATGTTGAACTTCATCTTCACCAGGTCCTGCACCACTTTCATCTTGCGCAATCGTACTATAGTGGCCCCGTCCTTGATGGCATCCCGGCCCTTCCTCCAGTAGGTCATAATCAGCTCGAGCATGCGGGCCTGTTTCATAACGGTGGAGTAGCGGTCGACCTGGTCAAAAGCGTTCTGCTGCAGAAACGCATTCTTGAAGAGGGTACAAACCTCGATGATAACGCGCTGACTGTCCGGCAGGGCATCCGGGCCAACCAGCTTGACCACCTGCTGCAAGCGTACTTCCCGCTGCAGCAGATCCATAATCTCGCGCCGGTCTTCGGCCCACTGCTCGCCCACCTGCTCCTTCCAGTAGTCGACGATGTCGCCGATATACTCGGAGTAGCTCTCCAGCCAGCCGATGGCCGGATAATGGCGTGCATTTGCCAGCTGCCGGTCGAGGGCCCAGAAACAGCGGACAAAGCGCTTGGTATGCTGGGTGACCGGTTCGGAAAAGTCGCCGCCCGGCGGCGAGACCGCCCCGATAATCGATACCGACCCCTCGGTGTCGGAGAGAGTAGTCATAATACCGGCCCGCTCGTAGAACTCGGCTACCCGGGTCGGCAGATAGGCGGGAAAGCCCTCCTCGGCGGGCATCTCCTCCATCCGGCCGGAGAGTTCGCGCAGGGCCTCGGCCCAGCGGCTGGTAGAGTCGGCCATGATGGCCACATGGTAGCCCTGATCGCGGTAGTACTCGGCCAGGGTCACCCCGGTGTAGATGCTGGCCTCACGGGCCGACACCGGCATGTTCGAGGTGTTGGCAATCAGGATGGTCCGCTCCATCAGACTGGTTCCGGTGCGCGGGTCAACCAGTTCTGGGAACTCGGTCAGCACGTCAGTCATCTCGTTGCCGCGCTCCCCGCAGCCTATATAAATGATAATATCGGCATCGCACCACTTGGCAATGGCGTGCTGGGTCATGGTCTTACCGGTTCCGAAGCCGCCGGGTATCGCCACCGTGCCGCCCTTGGAGAGGGGAAACAGCGTATCGATGACCCGCTGGCCGGTGATCAGCGGGGTAGACAGGGGTTTACGCTCGGCAGTCGGCCGCGGATTGCGGATGGGCCAGCGCTGCAGCATGGTGATGCGGTGCTCCTGGCCGTCGGAGTCCTCAATAACCGCAATCTCGTCAGTAACAGTATACTCCCCTTCGGCTGCCAGCGATTTAAGGGTCCCGGAGAGCCGC
>CAZAMY010000200.1:0-5322 GCA_964485995.1 uncultured Sediminispirochaeta sp. | reverse complement strand
GGTTTATTTGCCTGGATTCCCGGTGGCCAGATAATTGCGGCTGTGTTGGTATCGACTTTTTTTACCACTTTTACCGGTGCCTCGGGTGTAACTATTCTGGCACTGGGCGGTATTTTGTATGTGGTGCTGCATAAGGATGGGCCCTTCACCGAGAAGTTTACCACCGGGTTCCTTACGGCCTCCGGCAGTGTCGGATTTCTTTTTCCGCCGAGCCTGACCATTATACTGTATGCAGTGGTGGCGAGAATCAGTGTGGTTGATATGTTCGTGGGAGGTTTTATTCCCGGGATAATCGTGATGGTAACTATGATGCTGATCGGCATAGTGGTCGCCTACCGCAATAAGGTTCCTACCAGTCCTTTCAACTGGAGGGAGGTTAAGCAGGGGCTCCGTGAAGGCATCTGGGAGCTGATTCTGCCGGTGCTGATCATATTTTTCTACTTTGCCGGTATTACTACACTCTTGGAAACGGCCTCTCTGGCGGTTATTTATATTGCGCTGATCGAAACCCTGATACATCGGGATATCCGTCTCCGCGATCTGCCCGGGGTAGCGCTCAAGGCAATCCCCATTATAGGCGGGGTGTTGATAATTTTGGCCATGTCGCGGGGGCTTTCTTACTATATCATCGATGCACAGGTGCCGAATGTGCTTACCGACTGGATTCAGAACAATATTCAATCCAAGTTGCTGTTTCTGATTCTCCTCAATCTTGTCCTGATTATCACAGGCTGTTTCATGGATATCTTTTCGGCAATAATGGTGGTGGCGCCGCTGGTGATTCCGGTGGGCGAACTCTTTGGGGTTCATCCGGTGCATTTGGGCATCATTTTTCTGGCAAATCTTGAGTTGGGCTTCATGACTCCGCCGGTAGGTTTGAATCTGTTCCTGTCCTCTTACCGGTTCGAGAAGCCGCTCAACCAGATCTACACGAATGTTATACCCTTTTTCGTGCTGCAGCTGATTGCTCTGTTGGTAATCACCTATGTTCCATGGTTTACTACTGCGCTCCTGGGCTTGTTCTGAAAATGGAACGCTTTTTCACCATGCAAAACAACTTGATAAATTTGTAATTACCCTTTATGATAAAGTCATCAATGGATTTTATACAATGAAAGGGTGATGCTATGCATGAAGCAACAGGTGACGCGATAATGTTTACGCGCGGCAATCCGGCTGTGGAAGCGCTTCCGATAGAAAGCCTCACGGATTGTGCGCAGGAGATTTTTAAGAAGGAGGGGAAAGTACTATTTCAGTACGGTCACTACTCCGGGTACGCTCCTCTGCGCCAGTGGATTGCTGATAATTTCAACGCAAAATATGAGCAAGTGCTGTTGGGTAACAGCTCGATGGAGTTTTTTACCTTTATCACAGAGGTAATGCTGGAAGCGGGTGACACTGTACTCCTGGAAAATCCCAGCTATGACCGCGCGGTTACCGCTATGAAGCGGAGTGGTGCGAATGTTGTGGGGATACCGCTGGAGATGGATGGGGCGAATATCGAGGAGTTTCGGGCTCAGGTAGAAAAGCATCGACCTAAGCTATTCTATACCGTTCCCGATTTTCAAAATCCTACCGGAGTAACCACTTCATTGGAAAAACGACAGGCTATTGCCCAGCTTGCCAAAGAGTACGGTTTCTTTATTATTGAAGATGCTCCCTACAAGTCGCTCCGCTATTATGGAGATGATATTACCAGTTATAAAGAGATACTCCCGGATCAGGTCTTTTATATCAACTCCTTTAGCAAGACTATGAGTCCCGGCATAAGAGTCGGCTTTCTCATTGGCCCCGAGAGTGTGATGCCGCGGATGCATAAGTGGAGCGAAGACACCTATATCCATCCCTCTCTGGTAACCGAGGGAATTGTATACGAGTTCTGCACCCGCGGACTTCTGTGGCCCAATATCGATAAGCTGAAAGAGCTCTATCGCCCACGGCTCGACGGAATACTCGCGGCCCTTGATACTCATCTGAAGGGGAAGGCTGAGTGGACCAAGCCAGAGGGCGGATTCTTTCTTTCGGTTTTTCTGCCAGAGAGTGTAGACGGTAAAGCTGTGCAGGCACATGCCAAGGAGCACGGAATAGTTCTGTCGAACGGAAGCGGATTTTTCGTTGACAACAAGGGCGATCAATTCCTACGGCTTCCCTTCTGCCAAATGGAACCTGCCGAAACCGAGGAAGGTATCAAGCGCCTGGCCGAGGTTATCAGCAAATACTCACAATAAAAAAAAGCGGGCGTGAACTCGAGGGTTCAGCCCGCTATTTGCGTTCTTTGCAGTCATCGAAGCGAATTAAACTTCCTGATACCAGTTTTCCGGGAAATATTCTTCGTTCATTCCTTCAATTTTTGAAGGTGGAATTACATCGATATCGGTAATCTCGGTCACATAAAACGCCATAACACCGGCAATCTTAGTGCCCTCGAACAGATGCCCGCCGAACGTTGGAGTATCCCAGGCTCCACCGGACACAAAGTGCAGGGCCACAAAGGACTCTTCATCACCCTTGAGGTTTTGCTTCACTCCGATCATACCGGCACAAGAGAGGAGCATCGACAGGTTTTCGACCACTGCCGGCGACTCGTGGTGCCAGTTATCCGGGTTTGCCGTATCCGGTGTCCAGACCAAATATCTGGCCGGGCGGAACGCGCCCATCCAGGCTGCATGAACCTTGCCGAACCTGATTTTTTTGTCTTCGGCAAACTTTGCAATCGCTTTAACCGGATCGGCTCCGTCCGGTAACCGAACTAAAAACTCTCTTCCGCGGCCAGCCTTCACATCAAAATAGTCTGTCGGTGCTTTCGCCGGGAGTTCCCAGGGGTTCTCTGCCATTCTTATCTCCTTAGTTGTTCCATTATGTGAAACGATGTTTCAATTATGGAGTTTATCATGTGGCCCTGTTTTAGTCAAACTCAAAACCGGCGCGTCGTCCCTATCCGGCATTGCTGGACTGAGCCCAGATGTTGATGCCGCCCTCTTTTGCATGGGCATCGATTTTCTGCAGCTCCTCATCGGAGAACTCCAGATTCTCGAGTGCTGCTACATTCTGTTGAATTTGGCGCACACTGCTCGCTCCCACCAGTACCGAGGTTACCTGCGGATGCCGCAGGTTCCAGGCCAAGGCCATCTGTGCCAGTGACTGACCCCGTTGGGTAGCCATTTCGTTGAGGGCCTGGATGTGCTTGAGGTTCTGTTTGGTGAGTAGATCCTGGCTGAGGGCGGTTCCACTTTTACCGGCCCGGGATTCCTCCGGTATACCGCTCAGGTATTTATCGGTTAGCATACCCTGTGCCAGCGGTGAGAAGGTGATGCTTCCGATTCCCTCCTTCTTGAGCGTATCCAGGAGTTTCTCCTCGATCCAGCGGTTCAGCATGGAATACGAGGGCTGGTGGATCAGCAACGGGGTGCCCAGTTCCCGCAAAATAGACGCCGCCTCTGCGGTCTTTTTGGCGGAATATGAAGAGATGCCGGCATACAGGGCTTTTCCCTGACGAACGGCGGCATCCAGGGCCATCATGGTCTCCTCCAGCGGGGTTTCCGGGTCGAAGCGGTGGCTGTAGAAGATGTCCACGTATTCGAGTCCCATCCGCTGCAGGCTCTGATCGAGGCTGGCCAGCAGGTATTTGCGGGAGCCCCAGTTGCCGTACGGGCCCGGCCACATGTCGTAGCCGGCCTTGGTAGAGATGACCAGCTCATCCCGGTAGTCGGAGAGGTCCTGGCGCAGGATTTTTCCGAAGTTCTCTTCTGCCGATCCCGGCGGCGGCCCGTAGTTGTTGGCCAGGTCGAAGTGGGTAATTCCCATGTCAAACGACTCCAGGACCATTTCGCGGGCGTTCTCGAAGACGTCGACTCCTCCGAAGTTGTGCCACAATCCCAGCGAAATGGCCGGCAGTTTAAGCCCGCTGCGTCCACAGCGGTTGTATAGCATACTGCTATATCTAGATTCTGATGCTACATATCTCATTTTTTCTCCCTCCTATCCGAACTGCTGTTCGAAAATTGGTGCTATTTGTTTGGTAAGTTATCATCAGTATTGATTTTATGATTTTTTTGATGAAAATGCAAAATTGCCAGGCCTTATTTGTGTTTCTGAAATGAATAAGCTACTATGGGAGCACCAAGCTTCGAACAACAGGAGAAGATATATGAAGATAACAATTTTTGGAGTCGGTGGGATTGGCGGATATCTGACCGGAAAGCTCGGCACATTGATGGGTGAATCGGGCGGAGATATCGAAGCCCTGTCCGTGGTAGCCCGGGGAGCGCACCTGCAGGCAATCAAGCGAAACGGCTTGAAGTTCATCGATGTGGAGGGAACCGACCGCACAATCCAGCCGACACTGGCAACCGATAATCCGGCAGAGCTGCCGGAGGCTGACATCATACTGCTCTGCGTGAAGGGCTACGATCTACAATCGGCCACAGAGGCGATCAAAGACAGAGTGACGCCCGGGGGAGCCGTGCTGCCCCTGCTCAACGGAGCCGACATCCGCGAGCGCGTAAAACCGCTGCTGCCCGACACCACCGTCTACCCGGGCACCATCTATATCAGCTCGACTATCACAGAGCCGGGAACCGTCCAGCACATGGGCGGGAAGGGGATCATCATCTTCGGAAGGGATGGGGACAATCCGCAGGATGAGGCCCAGGAGCTGCGGCAGCTGTTCGAACAGGCCGGTATACCGCATGAATGGCATGCGGATGCATATCCGCAGATCTGGACCAAGTTCCTGTTTATCGCACCTTTTGCCTTGGCTACGGCGGTGCACGACAACACTATCGGTGAAATACTGGCGGATGAAGAGAAAAAAGCGAAAGTGCGCAAGATGATGGAGGAAGTGGCGGCGGTGGCCCGGGCGGAGAAAGTCGATCTCGCCCAGGATGCGGTCGAGAACGCCCTGCAGCAGGCGGCCAACTTTCCTTACGAAACCAAAACCTCGTTTCAGCGTGATGTGGCAGCCGGAAAACCGCAGGATGAACGGGACCTATTCGGCGGTACGATGCAGCGGCTGGCCGAAAAGCACAGTGTGCCCGCACCGGTGACAATCGAATACTACGCGGCGCTTCCGTAAAGCAGCCTATTCACTCACCTCGATTGCCGAGTCGGTGACCTCGCCTTTACGCACCAGGCCCATCACCAGGAAGGCCGCCAGCATGCAGAGGGCCGCCGCCAGAAAGATGATGCGGGCGCCGAACAGGTCGCGCAGGCCGCCGGTGATGCCGGGGGCGATGATACCGGCTCCCTGCGAGAAGAAGTAGTACAGCCCGGTGTAGATGCCCATATTGGCGAAAGTAGCCATCTGCCAGAGCATCGGAAAGG
>CAZAMY010000199.1:0-5325 GCA_964485995.1 uncultured Sediminispirochaeta sp. | reverse complement strand
AATTATAGCAATTCTCAGTTTGGAAGTCTCCTGACTTCCAAACTGAGAATTTGCTGCATTTACTTAGGAAAAATTTCATTTTCTAACTGATGGAGGCATTCACATTTTGAGGTGTTGATGTCAACACTTCAGAATGTGAATTGCTGTTTTAATTCTATCAATTGACAGTTTTCTGTTGACACCACATTAAGCAGTTCATAGACTTTATTTTACATATACTGTACAAGAAATAGAGAATGGATAGATTTTTAGACGAGCAGGAATTCAAGCAGTTTCGCGACCTCATTTACGACGAAAGCGGTATACATTTCTCCGACTCTAACCGGTCAATTCTGGAAAGCAGATTAAAAGAGCGGCTGCGAAAAACCAAGATTGAAACCACAAAAGAGTACTACAAACTCATTATTAGTGATAAAGCCGAGCTCAAAACACTGCTCGACACTGTGACCACCAATCTTACCCGTTTCTTCCGGAATACCATGCACTTCAATACATTGGAGAACTATGTAATTCCGGAACTTATCAAGTGGAAGCAGGAAAAGAAACAGGGTACCCTTAAGGTATGGAGTGCCGGCTGTTCCACCGGCGAAGAGCCCTATTCCATTGCAATGGTCATGCGGGACAAGCTGCCCGCATCAATCAACCTGGAGGTGACAGCCTCCGATTTGAGCCTCAAGTCACTGATGACAGCGAAAGAGGGCTTTTATCCGGAAAACAAGGTAAACGGGGTTCCGGAGAAATACTTGCAGCGCTATTTTGAAAAAAAGAACAACGGGTATCAGGTAAAAGATGAAATCAAGAATATGGTCAAGTTTGACTATCACAATCTGAAAAACGACAGCGGACAGAGAAATCTTGATATTGTCTTTTGTCGTAACGTGATTATCTACTTTGACGAGGTAGCTCAAAAAAATGTGATCGAGAAGTTCTATGAAGCGATGAACAATCATTCGTATTTGTTCATAGGACACTCAGAATCGCTGTTCGGAATGAACACTAAATTTGAATTTCTTAAAACCGACTGGGCGGTTATATACAGAAAGTTTTTAGATTAGAACGGTGCCGGTTGGAAAGCCGGGACACGGAGCGAGGTAAAAGGAAGAGCCTGTGGGTGAAGAATTGATTTCGGTGGTAGTATGTGATGACTCGGCGCTGATGCGCAATCTGGTTGGCAAGATGGTAGAAAATGCCGACGGATTGGAACTGGCCGGGAAAGCTATGAACGGCCGATTTCTCCTACAGAAAATTCCTCGTTTGCAGCCGGATGTGATTGTGCTGGACCTCGAAATGCCGGATATGAATGGAATCGAATTCCTGAAGGAGCGCAAAGCCCAGGGAATAAATATTCCGGTAATAATACTCTCATCCATCGCTCGGCGCGGAGCCCAGGTTACGATGGATGCCCTCGCACTCGGTGCATCGGATTTCATCACCAAACCTTCCGGGTCGATTTCTGAAGATATTCATCTCGTCGAAAAACAGTTAGTGGAGATGCTGAAGGCCTACGGGCGCAAGTACCGCCGCAAAGCAGGCCCGCGCAAAGAGAGTCCCGAGGGCAGGGGCGGAACCCGACCGGCACCCTCGCCGGCCTCAACCCCCTCCGCCGGAACATCTACGACTGCTGTAGCGCCGCCGCCACCGGCCAAGGTAAAGATAGAACCGGTAGCTTCACCGGTTTCGAGAGCTGAGGCGGGACCGGTCGAGATAATTGCGATAGGGATTTCAACCGGCGGGCCGAATGCCCTGCGGAGGGTTTTTGCCGATATTTCTGCCGATCTGCCGGTTCCGGTGGTTGTGGTGCAGCATATGCCGGCCGGTTTTACCACAGAGTTTGCAAAAAGTTTAAATAGGATCTGCCCGCTGGAAGTAAAGGAAGCCGCCGATGGCGATATTTTGAAACCGGGCCGTATTCTGATTTGTCCGGGTAATTATCATATTTTGGTGGAGAAACGCCGTTTAGCCGGGATTGTGCGTCTTTCGCAGGACGATTTAGTCAATGGGCACCGCCCGTCGGCGGATGTATTGTTCTCGTCGGTAGCGAAGCAGTATGCCGGTGGTTCGATGGGGGTCATTATGACCGGAATGGGCCGTGACGGCGCACGGGAGATAGGTGCTATCCACAACCAGGGCGGGATTACCATCGGACAGGATGAGGAGAGCTGCATTGTATTCGGTATGCCTAAGGTTGCCGGTGAGATGGGGCATTTACAGCATATTGTCAGCCTGACCGAAATGGCCGAGACCCTCAATCGGCTGGCCCGAGAAAATCAGTAAGCCAGCGAGGCCGGGGTTAGTCCAGTTTTTTTGTTATTTCCGGAAAGTTCTTTTTTTTCGCAATGGAGTTGTAGAGAAAACTCACGCCGAAACCGGCGGCCAAGCCGATGAGGCCGAAAAGCGCGCGGGTTCCCTCATCGCTCTCCGGCAGTGCCGTTCCTGCTAGCACGAAGGCGAGGATAAACATGAGCAATGGGAATATAAGTACGATGAATCCGGAGAAAATTGTGCGCCCCGGCGGAAGATAGATTTCGATTTTGTCGCCGGTATGCAGCGGGATATCGCGGCTGTTGAGGGCCTCGATTTCACGGCCTTTTGTTTGGCAGAAGGAACCGGCCGAGCAGCCCTTGCACGCGGAGGTATCTCCGCATTCGATGTATACACTCTGGCCTTCGATCCTATTGACCGTTCCCACTTCTTTCACTATCAGCTCCTTCGATGGGGTATTTCAGTCGTTCAATATGCTCGGCGTGGCCTTGATCGTTTATATCGAGAATAACACCCTGCAGTTCCAGTTGTTCCCAATACTCCTTTGAGCGTTCGGGGATTTGGCTGAGGTACTGTTGAATCTCTACACTTGGATCGAGGCCGCCCACACTCAAGAAACTACCGGTTCTCCCGCTGTCACAGATGACTGCGCTTCCCTTTTCCTTGATGTGTTCATCGGCTGACAGCACTTTGGTGTGGCTGCCGATGACCGCCGATACCAATCCATCGGCATGGTGGAACATGGAATATTTCTCAGCAGTAGTAGAGGCATGGAAATCGAGGATAACAATATTGGTCTCCTCTTTCACCCGCGATACGAGTTCGGGCAGAAAGGTAAACGGATTGCTCAGATGCACCCGGCTGAATCCGGATTGGCCGAGCAGCGAGATTACCCCGACCTTACTGTCGCCGGCCTGGTATACCCGCCAACCGCGTCCCGGATTAGACGGGGGATAGTTGGCCGGCCGCAATATATACGGGCTTTTGGCGATGTGCGGGACCATATCTTTTTTATAGTAGATCTTTTCACCGCCGGTGATGACATCGATGCCGAGTTTGTGCAGGTAGATCGAGTGGTTTTTGCCGATTCCAAAGCCGCCGGTAGCTCCCTCCCCGTTGGCGATCACAAAGTTGATGCCGAGCTCCGGTTTGAGTTTCGGAAGTGCCTGCTTGATGCAGTATACTCCGGCCTTGCCTACGATTTCACCGATATATAGAACGCGAATGCCCATAGTTACCTTTCCAATTGGTGGATGGAGCATACCAGATTGAGCGTATAAATAAAAGGGGTTATAGTGAAGCGACGGGGTAGGTGTATGAGAAAACAATCGGTGATCATGGTGTTAGTTTTAGCGGGCATGGTGTTAATGCCTTGTTTCCAGCGGCACGGGAGGCAGGTCTCGGCCCAGGAGACAGGCGTGGCATGGAGTACGGCCCGGGGAGCAGCCCTGAGTGCAGCGCGAGCTGCAGTACCGCAGTCCGGGCAAGCCGCACACAGCAGTTCATTCCTGCCGGCCGGGTCGATTCAGGGCACGGCTTTATTGGGCCCGCCTTATCCGCCTGCGATAGACTGGAAGATGATCAGTACACCCGAACACCGGCTGATTTTCCCGGCCGAGTTCGAAACGGAGGCGCGGCGGGTGGCCGCATTATTGAGCCGCGTACGGGAGCCAATTCAGAAAGATCTCGGGACTCGCGTTCCGCAGCTGCCCTTGGTGCTGAACACCAGCCGGCAGGTATCGAACGGCTATGTGACGCTGGCACCGCGGCACTCAGAGTGGTACGCCTACAACAGCCAGGGGCAGTTTGCCGGCCCGGTGGACTGGTTCACCCTGCTGGCGCTGCACGAGGGTCGG
The DNA here is from genome assembly GCA_964485995.1 of uncultured Sediminispirochaeta sp. GTDB lineage: Bacteria > Spirochaetota > Spirochaetia > DSM-16054 > Sediminispirochaetaceae > DSBN01. Next base: position 1,207 of record CAZAMY010000199.1, on the reverse strand, counting down.
CACGCAGCGCAGTTCAGTGCCCTGAATCGGGGTTTTACGCGCTTTGCCCGCTGGGCAGCCGGCGAGTATGGATGGGGCTTTTTTGCAATGTACTCCATGCCGCTGTGGTATTTCGAAGGGGATGCCATCCTCAGTGAAACGGTATTCAGCAGCGGCGGGCGCGGCCGGAGCGCTGCCTTTCACCGGGAGCTGCGGGCACTAGCCGATTCGGAGCGCGAGATCTCATATGGACAGGCGTATCTGGGTTCGTACCGTGCACATTTTCCGAACCACTATTACCTCGGTTTTCCATTGGTTACCTACCTGCGGCTTACCTATGGTGAAGATGCCTGGAACGCAATCATCGAAAAAACAGCTCGCTTCTCTTTCTGGCCGCTGCGGTTTCATACAGCAGTAAAACAGGTAACCGGCAGCTCGGTGCGGCAGGTGTATCGGGATATGCTGGATTTTCTCGATACCTATTTTGATGAGCGTTCCGCGGCCGGAAGCGAGGAGGCTTTCCGCGGTGAGCCCGTGACGGTTGCTGCCGACGGCGGGGACAACTGGACGAACTATCTGCCTGCGGGATTTGATGATGGACGGCTGTATGTGGTGCGCACCGGCGACCGGCTGCCGGCGGCATTGGTAGAGCTGGACCTCCAATCTTCGAAAGAGCGGACTCTTACGTACCTTGGTGCCGAGCGCAGCGTATCGGTGCAGAACGGAGCGGCCGTGTGGAGTGAGGAGATCCCGCATCCGCTCTGGGCGAAGGTCTCGACCAGCGAGATTATCCGTTTCGACTTGGAGAGTCGCCGGCGCAGGCGGGTGACCTTCGGTGGTGCCTATCAGGCCCCAGCCCTTTCGCCGAATGGCGGGCGGATTGCGGCGATACGCGCACTGGCCGGCGGAGGCGGCCGGCTGGAGCTGCTGGATGCCGAGAGCGGCACGCTCTTACGAAGAGTGGTGCCGCCGCTTGCTGCGCCGGTCGCAGGGATGGTGGCCGGAACGGGTGGGCCGCTCTACCTGCGCCAGCCGGCCTGGGCGCCGGATGGTACCAAGATTGTGGTAGTGGCGGTGCAGGGCGGACGCAGCTGGCTGATGGAGTTTGATCTGTCCTCGGAAAGCTGGCGGCGACTGCTCGGGCCGGTTGACTATAGTATTTCCAGGCCGGAGTACTCCGATGAGTATGTAGTGTTTGTCTCCGAACGCAGTGGTTCGGAGCTTGTGG
>CAZAMY010000198.1:0-5354 GCA_964485995.1 uncultured Sediminispirochaeta sp. | reverse complement strand
GGTCATCATCCCACCGCAGTGCGTTACGGTCGTAGGTTTCCAGGGTGACTGTTTCTGTGTCCGCCCCATCCCGCTCCCCGACGCGATAGGATACATTGATATCTGTCACCACCTTCGCACCTTCGGAGACTCCAAGAATCTCCTCGTTGAAAAGGACATAGAGGTCAACTGAACGGGTTTCACCCGGATCCAATATAGGGATACGAACGCTGAGTTTCGGACTGTCGATATATGCTGCAGGTTTTACCCTGACTTCAACGTCTTCAAGAGATTCTTCGCCGTTGTTGGTAATTTCAGCCTTCCCGATGGGCGCAGTGTCGTAGTATTTCCGCAGGACCGGGAATACCGTCTCGAGCTGTACATCTCCGATATCTGTATAGCCGCTTGCCGGAAGAGCTCCGGGCCGCAGTGAACTGAGATTGGCTAAAGGAACCGCGCCGCCTCCCCGACCTGCAAGCCGGGTAGTCACCCCGAGAAAAATTGAGAAGCTGTCGAGAGTACCCGTATAGCTTACATACTCGCCCCCCAGGTTGAGCGACACGTCGTTGAAAAGTTGGAATCCAAGCCCTCCGCCGCCCATGTATCCGAAATAGGCGTCAGTTGCCGAATTTGGACCGTTTAGACTTCCATAGTATCCGCCAATCCCGCCGTACCCGAAGAGGGAGAAACGCTCCGCGAAGACGAAGGTAGCCTGTGCTCCTGCCGTCCCCCGAATCAGGGAAAGCGCGGAATTTTCGGAAGTATCTAGAGGAACATAGTTGTAGCCCAGATCGAACCTGGGAGTAATCAATCGAGACACCTTCAGTCCGAGCAGTCCGGTTAGCCGTCCACCATACCCAGTGCTGTAGTATTCAGAATTCCCGCCTATCGGCATCGCCATTTCGGGGCTGATCTGCAGACCCAGAGAGCTTCCTCTCCTTTCACCGGCAGTGTGTACTGGTTCATTTGATATTCCTTCAGAATCAGCCGCTGGTGTTTGTGCCGCGAGACTGGGGAGCATAATTAATGTAAATAAAACGATTATACCGATGTGCCAAAAGAAACGAGAATAAACTTTCATACCATACCTACCAAAATCTTTGATCGCACAGATGAAAGGCTGATAGTGTACTACTAGTAGTGTAGCAAACATTCTGTCTACATAGTGTTGCTATAAGAATTAATTATGTCGCGATCGGAATTTTATTTTAATATCCAAGTTTAATATCTGCTTTGTACTGAATCCAGAATTGACTGCGTGTGTACTCGGATTTACAATTATATATCTAAAATATTATACGGAGGTGTTATCATGCTAAAAAAAGTCGCACTTCTATGTATTTTAACAGTGCTATTGAGCTTTCCGATTGCTGCCAGCCAAATTGAACAGGGAAATTTTGCAGTCACTATTCCTATTCTAGAATTGGGCGGTATTGTTGGCTTCGGCGAGTCTGCAGAATATGACAACTGGAGTTTTAAGGATAATGGGTGGATATCATTTTCAGGCACCCATCAGAGTGGTGAATACTATTATTATGTGTGGGGAGCTCCTTGGTCGTTCGGCTATTTTGTTATTGACGGCCTCGAAGCCGGTTTGAATGTGCTCTATTTGAAATACAACAGTTGGGACGATGCATATATCAATCTCGGTTTCAATGCAACCTACTACCTGGATATGAAGGGGATTATGCCGTTCATTGGCGCAGGCTTTACCTTAATAGACATTACCGATGAGAACAGTGAGACCGCTATTAATGCATCGGCCGGCGCTGCGTATGCAGTAACAGAGACGATTGCCCCGTATCTTGCCCTTAATTCGCAGACAGTGATAGACTCGGGAACACAAATTGACATTGATATCGGCCTAAAATTCATATTCTAACTATACGGTCACACTCATTACAGATTGGAGATTACCTCTCTCGGAGCGGCGGAAGGGGAAGCAGTATACTGGTCGACTCCTTGTATGCGAGGTATTCCGGATTGTTCCCATATTTCCTGTCGGCGCTTTTCTCTAGAAGCGGTATTCCGCTGATAAATAGAAGCAAGAGTGTAATCCAAAGCGGCCCTATAACGGTTAACCAGAGAAGCCCTTCGAGTGATGGTATGACAATGATGAAGAGTCCCCACCACACCAGCATTTCTCCGAAGTAATTCGGGTGCCGTGAATATTTCCACAGCCCGGAATCCACCCAGTGAGAATTGTTTTCCGCTGTGCTTCTGTAGCGGAATTTTTGCACATCGCTTATGGATTCAATCAACAAGCCCAGAGAAAATAGTACTATCCCAAGCAGAGTGAAAGAGAGGGCCCCCTCATCAGATGGTGAAGTAATATACACGCAAAACGGTAGCATTACGAGCCATACCGTCGTCGCCTGTAGCACCCAGAATTGTAGGAAAACTATGAAATCATACCTTTTGTCATCAAAACGGGCATCCTTGCCTATTTTTATAATCCTGTAAAAAAGATAGCCTCCAAGTCTGGCACTCCACAGCAGGATAGCCGCAGACACAATAATTTTGTGAAAGGAAAAGGGCGGCCCGGAGGCAGGCAGGAGGACAAGAGTCAGCAGAAAGAAACTCAGACTATACGAGATATCGGTAACTTTATCAGTCTTGAAAGCAGCCGCAAAAACAAAAAAGAAGCTATTGACGGCAACACTGAAAATCAAAGCGAAAAGTATCGGATAGGACTGTACAAACTCCATTGTAAGCCTCCTTTATAAGCATAGCACGGATATGAAAACAATAACTCTCAAATCAGCACTAGATTAATACCCACGGCAGTTCAGGTTTTGCAGTTGGGAAAATGGGAAGAGAAAACGAGCGGGTTTTCGAACAGTTTCTCCAGCGAGAGCGTGTGGAGGTACTCATGCCTACAATGGAAACAACGCGAAGTTATGCGCAGCTTTTCCGCCAGCTCCGTGAAGCGGGAACACCGATACCGATAAATAACATATGGATAGCAGCTATCACAATACAACACAATCTATACCTATCAATGCCCTTCCGCAGATTCCCCGGATGTAGCGAGATAGCCTATTTCACCCACGTATTATCGGGTAGCAATTATCCAGACGGCATGGACGATACCGGGGATATATCCCAGAATGGTTAAGAGAATATTGAGCCAGAAATGCAACCCCAGACCGACCTGTAAAAACACGCCCAGCGGGGGAAATATAACTGCCAAAATTATTCTGATGAGATCCATAATTGTCCTCCTGTTTATATGAAATACAAAATAGAGATAATACTACCTGCAGTCAATAACCCCACCAGAAAACTAATAGTGATCCGGCACTCCCATCCGCGCCCATCCGTGGTGTGCCCGCCGGCCCAGCCAGGACGCCTGCCCGAGCAGCGAGCTTGCGAGCGGCCAGGACCAATTTATCCGTAGTTTAGATAAGCTCCCCATCTGTGCAAAAAGTTGCGACGTCGCACCTTCCACTACACATATGTGTAGCGTTTCAGTGCGCCGTGACACCCGGCGGGTGGGCTCACTGGCCGCCGCGTCAAAGTGAAAAATCCACTACCCACGGGCGGGGACACTCGGGTATAATCGTGGTATGAAAGCTGACCGTCTATTATCCATAATTATCTACCTGCTGAACCGGGACCTGGTCAGTGCGCGGGAGCTCGCCCAGCGCTTCGAAGTGTCGGTGCGGACCATTCAGCGGGACATGGAGACGATTGAGTTGGCCGGCATACCGATTATGACCATCCAGGGGCCCCACGGCGGGTATTCGCTTATGGAGGGCTTTAGCCTCGACCGGCAGCTGGTGGGGGTGGAGGATCTGTTTCATATCATCACCGCCCTCAGCAGCGTGGGGGCCTCGATGCCGTCGAAGAGCATCCCGCAGACCATCGAGAAGATGAAGGCGCTGCTGCCGGGAGCTTCACAGGCTGAAATCGGTTCGCGCAACCAGAAACTGATTATGGATTTCAGCGCCTTCGGCGGTTCGGTGAAGCAGCAGGAGCTGTTCCGCCGGCTGGAGCACGCCATCGACAATTCAATTCTGATCGCTTTCGACTACACCAACAACCGCTTCGAAGCCGCCCGGCGGGTTGTGGAACCGATGACCCTGGCCTTTAAGTGGCGGTCGTGGTATCTGATCGGCTACTGCCGCCTGCGCGAAGACTACCGGATATTCCGGCTCGGGAGAATAAAGAACCTGGAGATTCAGGAACGCCATTTTTCACGGCGCGAGTTCGAGGCCGCGGCCTTTATCGAGCAGGCGCAGATTTTCTCCCCGGAGCAGCGCATCAATCTGAAGCTGCGCTTCGATGCCTGCATGCGGCACCTGGTGGAAGAGTTCTTCCCGGCGGACAAGTTTACAGTGGAAGCGGACGGCTCTCTGCTGACCGAGGCCTGTATGCCCGAGAGCGGCTGGGTGTACGGACTCATCCTCAGTTACGGCGAGTACGTCGAGGTGCTGGAACCGGCCCATATCAGGAAGATCATCCGCGAAAGCGCGCAGAATATCAAAAAAATTTACGATTAATTTGTAACTACGACATACTGTTGTCATATATCCGCTGGTACTCTTTGAGCACATTCACACACCGCTTGAGGGCGGCAAGGAGGAAAAGAGTATGGAAATTAAGAACCTAAAATCACAACCGGTGGTAAGTATCAGAACAACAATTTCGTTGGAGCAGATTCAGGACGTCCTGGGCCGGGGCTACGGAAAGATCATGGAGTTTCTGGGACGCAACGGGCTGCATCCCGCCGATGCACCCTTTGCGCTCTACCGCAATGAGGACATGCAAGCCCTGGATATCGAGTTCGGTTTCCCGGTGCAGTCGGCCGAGGGCCTAGCGGCATTGGTCGCGAGCGAGCCCGAACTGCAGCTGGCCGAACTGCCGGCGGGCAAAGCGGCGGTAGCCCTGCACACCGGGCCCTACATGCAGCTGGAGAAAACCTACACCGAGCTGACCAACTGGGTAAAACAGCAGGGGCTGGAGACGAGCGGCATCTGCTTTGAGCGCTACATAGACGATCCCGACTCAGTACCGGAAGACAAGCTGAAAACCGAGGTGTACTTTTTACTGAAGTGAGTTTGTGCCGGCTGGGCCATAGGGCTCGGAGGGCTGAGTTTCGGCGGGCGGCCCCCTCAGCGGTCCCCGCCGCTCAGCCCATCTTTTTGAGCTCTTCTATCTCGTCGCGTACCAGGGCGGCCTTCTCGAACTCGAGGTTTTTGGCGTGCTCGAGCATCATCCCCTCGAGGTGCTTGATAAGCTTTTTCCGCTCCTTCGGCACCACGATGTTGTAGCCCTTCTTCACCAGCTCGATGGAATCGGATTCAACCTCTCGGTCCTCTTCTTTCTTGCGAACGAGAATATCCTGTATCGCTTTTTTGATGGTGCGGGGG
>CAZAMY010000197.1:0-5361 GCA_964485995.1 uncultured Sediminispirochaeta sp. | reverse complement strand
ACCTGCATGAGGAACAAGATACCAAAAATTCAGGGTATATGCAATCTATTTACGAGGCCGCAGAAAACCGAACATACTGCCGCAGGCTCCGCCTGCGATGTGGGCGAACTCGGATATCTGATTCTCCTGTACCGAGGAGATTAGCTCTTTGGCCAGATAGAGGATCAGTATCAGAATAAATGTGAGCGGGATTTCACCGTTACGGATATTGGTAAAGGAGACCAGCAGTATCATCATAAAGGCGACGCCGCTGGCGCCCAGCAAGCCCGAGGAAAAGATGAGGGCGTTCAGCAGTCCGGTTACAAAGGCGGTGATCAGAATCATAATAAACAGCGAAGTTGACCCGTATTTTTCCTCGAGAATCGGGCCAATCAGAAGTATAATGGCGAAGTTGCTGAGCAGATGTTCCCAGCTGACATGACCGATAATATGGGTGAAAATACGGACATAATCTAAAAACGAAGCGAAGTCGAACCCGCTTCGGCCGGGTACTACACAGATTGCCGGAATAATGCCGGCTCCGGTCAGTTGATCTACCAGCAGTACCAGCGCCGACAATAGCGCAAAAGTGAGGGTAATGGGTGCATTATAACGAATTCGCATCGGGTGCCTCCTGTTCATTTTGTTGTGCATATTCCGCGGCAAACCTATATACCAGTGCGGCGGTCTGTTCGAGATCCTTGATTCTGAGCACCGCGGCCGGACTGTGAATGTAGCGGCAGGGTACTGAAACAATGCCGGTAGGAAGTCCAGCCCCGCCGGTAGAAACTGCCGCTGCGTTTGTGCCCCCGTACACCGGTTTCTTGTACTGCCAGGGAATCGAATTACGCCGAGCACAGCGGGTGAGCGCATCCACGACCCTTTCCTGCACGATATACTTCGTGTCGGCAATGGTAATCGCCGGGCCCTTGCCCATCTCCGTTATCTTGAAATGTGCCGGTGTTCCGGGCGTGTCGGTGGCAGTGGTGTTTTCCAGAACAAGCGCAATATCAGCCTCTCCGGGCAGGTCGACGCTGCCGACCCCCAGCTGCTGGTGCTCTTCTGAAACAGAAAAAAGGAACATTACCGTGGCATCTATCGGTTCGGATGCAATCAGCTCGGCGGTGTGCAGCAGGATATTGCAGCCGCTGCGGTTGTCGAAGGCCTTGCCCATCAGCGAGTTTTGGCCGAGGCGCTGGAACGGGGTGTAGAAAGTGCCGGTGGCTCCGAGATCAATTCCCATCTCCCGGGCCTGCTGCCGGAATTCCGCTCCAATGTCAACAGTGAGGTTTTCAATTTTGAGCGCTCCGCTGTTGCTGCCCAGACTGCTTTTCGCGTGCGGGGGAATACTGCCGAAAGTGCCGAGAACCGGCTCTCCTGCGGAAATGCGGGCTCCCTCCACCGGCAGAAACTGCACTGCAGTTCCCGGAAGCAGGCTCGGGTCGATTCCACCTAAAGGTGAAACGCGCAAAGCGCCGTCCGGCTCTATGTGATTTACGATAAAACCGATCTCGTCCATGTGGGCGTCCAGCAGAATTGTCGGTGCCGAAGCCTTCGCGGCCGGTTTCACGGCAATCAGATTGCCGGCCTGGTCTTCTGTTACCGAATCCACAATAGGGGTAATACGGCTGCGGATATATTCGCGGACCCGTTGTTCCCGGCCCGGGCAGCCGATCAGTTCGCTCAGTTCTTGTTGCGTGCGTATCAATGTGTCTGTGTTGACCTTGGTTTTCATGTGTAAGGAGTATACAGCTCATGGCCGCAGACTGCAACTCGCTTTATCATGTTGACACCGGCCGCTTAAAACGGCTATCCTGTAGACCAATGGACACGTAGCTCAGCTGGATAGAGCGCCACCCTCCGGAGGTGGAAGTCGTGGGTTCGAATCCCGCCGTGTTCAAAATTCTCAATATTTAAAAATCGATCTGCCCCGACTGTCGATGGCAACAATCACCGGAAAATCCTTTACCTGCAGCTCCCGCACCGCCTCCGGCCCCAGGTCCGGGAAAGCAACGGTTTTCACAGAAACGATTCTATCCGCGTAAAGTGCGCCGCAGCCCCCGTAGGCGTAAAAATAGACTGCCCTGTTGCGCCGGATTGCCTCCTGCACCGGGTTGCTCCGGTTGCCCTTGCCGATGATTCCGGCCATCCCGGCATCGAGGAGCTGGGGGGTAAAGCGATCCATCCGGCTGGCGGTTGTGGGCCCACAGGAGCCGATTGCCTCTCCCGGCGGGGTCGGCGTCGGTCCCATATAATAGATGCAGCTGCCCTCGATTTCGAAGGGAAGCGGTTTCCCGCTCTGCAACAACTCTGTCATTCGTTTATGCGCTTGATCCCGGGCGGAGTAGATGGTGCCGGAGAGAAATACCTCATCCCCGGCTTTGAGCGCTCTTATTTCGGCTTCAGTGGCCGGCCATTGCAAGAAAATCTGTTGTTCGCTATCCATTCGTCCCCCCGTTTTCGTCCAGCCAGCTGAGGACAAGCTTGCGGTCGGCCCAGCAGTTGACGGTAACCGCTACCGGCAATCCAGCGATATGGGTGGGGTAGGTTTCCACCTTCACCGCCAGACTGGTGGTCTTGCCGCCCAGTCCGCCGGGCCCGATGCCAAGACTGTTGACCGCCTGCAGGATTTCAGCTTCCAGCTCCGCATACCACGGGTCCGGATGATCATCGGAGAGATCGCGCAGCAGCGCCTTCTTAGAGAGCAGGGCCGCCTTCTCCATGGTCCCGCCGATGCCGATCCCGAGTACTGTAGGGGGGCAGGGCGAGCCGCCGGCCCGGCGCACCGTATCTACAACCGCGTCCAGCACCTCCTCTTTTCCGGCCGTCGGTTTGAGCATGTGGACGGCTGAGCAGTTTTCACTTCCGAAGCCCTTGGCCATCAGCGCTATCTCGAGCCCGTCGCCGGGCACCAGTTCATAGTGCAGCACTGGTGGAAGGTTGGTCCCACTGTTTATGCGCTCTTTCAGCGGGTCGGAGACTACCGATTTGCGGAAAAAGCCGTCCCGGTAGGCCGCTTCGCTCGCCTCCTCGATAATGCTGCCGATGAAGACCCGGTCTGGTCCGGAATGGGGAGTTATCTCTTCACCGGCGATGCGAACTCCCGTCCCAATGGTAATCAGGCCCAGCAGCATGCCGGTATCCTGGCATACCGGCCTTCGTTTCTGCTGCGCCAGCTCGATATTCTCCAGTATGCGCTCCAGCACCTTTTTACCCAGACCGGTCTCAGCGGCGGAGGCGGCTGTGAGAGCTCGCCGCACATCCTCGGGAATCCGGACGTTCAGCGTCCGTATGCCTTCATACACTCGGGTGAATATATCCTGTCGACTGATCTCTCTCATCTCTGCCTACCTTTATTCGTGCGTATCGCGCGGCGGTGCATGAAGGCTTACCCGATGGTGGGCGCAATCTCTTCGAAACCGGCCGGCTCCTGCCGTCCGACGATGCCCACCAGGAGATATTTCCGGTCGATGGGGTCCCATTTACATTCGCGCAGCAGCCGGAAATCGGTTATTTCGCCGGAGCTTTTGACGTGGGTCCGCACCCCGGTGCAGTAGATGGTCTCTTCACCGATGCGCAGGTGATTTTCATCGACCGGCTGAATCGGGATATCCGCCTGAATCATTTCCAGCACCTTCTGTTCGAGTTCCGCCACATCGAGCTCCGGTTTCTCCGGAAATCCGATCACAAAGCCGTGCTTTACATCCGAATGCAGGTCGGGAGGGCGGTATCCGTAGTCCCGCTCCAGGATATAAGAGGTGATGTCCTCGGCGGAATGGGCCATAAGCCGGTAGCGGATGGTTTTTGCCACCACCTTCTGCACTGCTGCCGGAGTCGGGCCGAATACGGTTGGTCTGGTGACGATCACCTCCTCACCGATACCGATAATGATCTGGGCGTTGTAGCCGAGGGCATCATAAATGAGATCGAAGTGCTCTATCACTACCCGGCGGTTGTGTTCGACTGCTCGGTTGATGGCCTCGATTATTTCGTACTTCTGCCGGAAGGCGAGTTCGTAACGGATGTCGATGTGAAAGGTGTGTCCGGAAAAGAAATCGTCCGGCGAAAAATCGAACAGGGGTGTGGGGCGGATATTCACCCCCTCATCGTCATTCGTAAGCTCCATCCCCGGAAAGAGCCCCTTGATAAGGGTGGATTTCCCCGAACCTTCGGCCCCGATTATCCCGATCAGGAGGTCGCTGGGGTAGAGGTAGCGGGATGCCAGCTCACCTGCCAGTACATACAGCCGCCGTCTGCCCCGGGGGGCGTAGTAGGCGGAGTAGATCAGGTTCTCCTTGACCGGATTAATCATCTCTTTCTTTTTATCTTCATTCGACATCGATATCAAACTCCAGGGAAAAAAGCGGTGCATGCTGTTGTGCACCGTAGACATCACTGTCCCCGAGTGATCCGGAGGCGATCCGGCGGGGCATCACTATTTTAACAGCATGGGCCGGTTCAAAAAAGATAATATCATGTATCTTTTCCTCCTCCACTCCATATAACTCTGCAATTCGGCGGCGGGTGATCTGTGTGGAGTTTTGTACCTGCCGAAAGATCTCCCGGTTCTTAAAGATGATATCCAGGGTCAGCTGGAATGGACCTGCATTTTTCGACCGGATTACCCGGGCCAGGTCTTGAATGTTGCTCATGTGCGTGTCTCCTTTCCGGCGATCTGCTCAATTCTTAACGGAAAGAGTTCCTCCGGTGTACTGCCGGTTTCCATTAGATGGTAGATAGAAAACTCATACACCTCGCCGCCGTGGATATCCGAAGGAGAGAAGGGAAAGGCGAGGTTGCCGGCGGTCGAGATTCTACCGGGGTAGCCGTAGTGCAGCAGGGTGCTCCTGGCAATGCTGCAGACCGAATCCGCTTCGCCCTGATTCCGGCCGACGCCTTCTATGATCAGGCCGAGTTCATGGCTGTTCACTGTTCTAACCGGTTCCAGCTCCTCCATAACCCCGTTTTTCCCGTAGATATGAAAAAGCAGCCGGCCGTCGATGCCCTCCGCGGTCAGAGTCGCCGACACGCGCGCCTGCACTGTCTCGAGAATCGAGTCGATCCGCTCGATCATGATCGGGTCGCGTACCCCGGCGATGCTGACGGTGCGGTACCCGGTCAGCCGGGCTCCCTCCAGCTTCACCATCGGACGCGCTGTATCGGCGATGAAGCGGCTGCCTTTCACTGTGACGCCACTCGCATCCTCGCTGAAGCTGCAGTCGGTCAGATCGATATGGCCGCCCGGCCCGTAGAGGTGATAAGGGTCGGCCTTCTCATACAGGGAGTGGGCGGCGGTAGACTCGGCGGTAAACTTGCGCTCTGCTGAGAGGGTTTCGAGCCGGAACGCGTCGCTGGTCAGAATGCCCAGGACCGAGTCGGAGC
>CAZAMY010000196.1:0-5366 GCA_964485995.1 uncultured Sediminispirochaeta sp. | reverse complement strand
CAGAAGATGAACTCAAGCGGTTTTTGACATACTTAGCGGTTGAGGAGAGAATTGCTGCGGCTACTCAACAGCAAGCTTTTAATGCTTTGTTATTTTTGTTTCGGCATGTGCTGCGCACCCAGGTAAATGGTTTGGGGGAGACTGTCAGAGCATTCAAGCCCAAACGGCTTCCAGTGGTGTTGAGTGTAGAGGAGATTCGGCGCATTGTGGAGGTGTTGCCTAACCCTTATAGTTTGATGGCTAAGTTGATTTACGGAGCCGGCTTGAGGCTTTCCGAATGTATGAGTGTGCGAATTCGCGATTTAGATTTTGAAAATGAAAGAATTATGGTTTGTGGCGGTAAGGGTGATAAAGATCGCATTACCCTTTTACCTGCGGCAATTCATCAAGATATTAATATACAGTTGAAGAGTGTCCGCCGGCTGTATGAGGAGGATAGAAGACTGAAGCGTCCGGGAGTTCCGCTGCCGCAGGCCTTGGAGAGAAAATACACAGGGGCTTCTTTTCAATGGAGCTGGTACTGGCTGTTTCCGTCGCCGCGGCTGAGTATCGATCCGCGATCAGGGAAAACGTACCGGATGCATCTCTACCCTTCTACACTGCAGAAACACATGAAAACGGCGGTGCAGCACGTCGGACTGACAAAGAGGGCTACTGTCCATTCACTGCGGCACAGTTTTGCCACTCATCTTATTGAGGCCGGATATGATATCCGGACCGTGCAGGAACTGCTGGGGCATTCGAATGTGAATACTACCATGATCTACACGCATGTAGCTGTGAAACACAAACTCGGGGTGATTAGTCCCCTGAGTAAATTGTGAATCGTGAGGAAAGAAAAATCAGCCCAGCCACTTCTGTAGGATCTTGCTGTAAGCGGCACTGTTTTTCAGTTCGTGCAGGGTTTTGCTGAACTGCTGCACATATGCACTGTCGGTTTCGAGGCTGAACACCATATAAATGTCGCCGGAAATGTCTTTCATCTCCAGCACCGGTTCGAATTGTGAGGCCTTATAGCCTTTGGCCTGGATGTGCTGGGTGGCCTGTGAGGCGGTCAGTGCAATCAGGTCGACGCGTTCATCCAGCAGTGCTTGGAAGTTCTGGTCCTGCTGTTCAACCGGAAACAGCTGCTGGCCGACGGCAAGCCCCTGGTCGGAAAAGTAATGGTGTTCGAAATTATCTTCGACGACACCGATTCTGTAACTCAGTGCATCTTTTATAGATGATATATTTACCTCAGTCCTGCCGCCTTTACGGTATATGTTCATTTTATCGGTGAAAAGCGGCCCTACCCACTGGAACAAATTCTCACGGTCTGCGGTGCGCAGCATTGAATACAGCAGGATGTTTGGTTCGCGCAGGGCGATGTGGTAGCCGACGGTCCAGGTCATAAACTCGATTGGCCAGTGCAGGTCGAGGCGTGTGAGCAGCGCCTGCAGGATTTCAGTGGAAATGCCGGTGGGACCCTTGGCGCCCATGTAGTTATAGGGAGGCATTTGCTCGGCGATGATGAGGGGAGCGGTCTTGTACTGCTCGATCTCCTTTTTGAGGCCAGCCAGATTGTCCTTGTTGGTGTTCTGTAGGGCGGCCAGGCTGTCGATTGTGGAGGAGACAGTGCCGATTTCGGAGGTTATGGTGTGAACCTGCTGGAGGTTGCTCTGGGAGAGCTGGGAAAGTTGCGACATGAACTCTTCGACACTGTTCATGCGGCCGTTCATCTCTTCGGCGGAAGACTGGACGTCCTGGCTGATGTCTTTGAGGTCGGTCAGCGAGGTGGTGATTTCGTTGCTGCTGGTGGACATCTCGCTCATTCCATTCATCATCTCGGTCATGCTCTGGGAGAACTCCTGCACTTTGGTCAGGATGTCATGAATGGATTCACCGGTCTTTTCGGCAATAGATGACATTGTTTCGATATTGCCCGAGATTCCCTGCAGCTCGTTGGTAATAGAACGGGAGTTTTCGCCGGTAGTTTCGGCCAGACGGCGGATCTCCTCGGCCACCACGGCAAAACCCTTGCCCGCTTCACCGGCGTGGGCAGCTTCGATGGCCGCATTCATCGACAGAATGTTGGTGTTTTCCGACAGGCTGTTGATCACCTCGGTCATCTCGTACATCACCGAGGTGGATTGTGAGATTTTGCGGGTGCCCTCGAGGGTGTTGTCCATATTCTCTTTACCGGTGTCTGCCAGCTGCACCAGCTGTTCGATAGTTGCCGTGTTGCTCTGCATGTTTTCGGTAATATTCTGGATGGTAGCGTGGGTTTCTTCGACAGCGGCTGAAGACTGGGTTACTGAAGATGACTGCGAAGTGATGAGTTGGACAACATTGTCAAGATGGCTGTTTATCCCGCGTACATCCTCGTTCGAGCGGGTGATACTTTCATTCAGGGTGGTGAACTCTTTCTGCAGGCTCTGCATTGTTTCGGCGATGCGGCGGACGAAGGTGTTTATCTCCTGCGACTTTTCCGACAGTTCCCGGCCGATGTTTGCCCCGAATTTCTCGATGTTGCGGGTTCGCAGCAAGAGAATATTAAAGCGGTCTATGAAGCGGTTGTAGGCCCGGGAAAGTTCTCCGATTTCATCAGCCCGTTTCAGGGGCGTTACTTTACCCAGATCGCCGGTACCACTGGTCAGGGATTCCATCTGTTCGATTACGGTTCGAATAGGCTTGGTGACCTTTCGCCTCAGGAGCACTGAAGATATCAAGACGAATACTAAAAAAGCCAGTCCGTAGACTCCTAATTCAACTGCAGCGGCGGCTGGAGTGAGGCTCTCGATAAAGACGCTCCTTAAGAGGGCTGCCACTGCAACCAAGCCCAATCCGATACCGCTGAAAATGAGTGAGAATTTGAATGTCATATGTATAGAATACAGCATTTCTGTAATATGTAAATAGAAAATTTGTAATATCCAAAATTCCCATTACTTCCATGTCTATTTATTTACAAACTTTTTTATTTACTGTTTGACTTATTTAGCACTTTTGTATATTATGTCCTTCATGAGCTTAGAAATTGTATTAGAACAGACAGATTTGACCTCACTGAGAAGCGGCTATGTGCTGCATTCAGGCCTTTACAGTTGTATATACTGCAGCGCCCAATTCGAACAGGGCATTATTTACCCTTCCGGATCGTTGTTGTTGGATGCTGAACGGGCTGCAAAGGACCATGTTGAAATGGCTCACGGTGGAGCTTTTACAGCGCTGCTCCAGCAGGAGCGTCGGATCACCGGTTTATCAGAGCTGCAGGCCGAACTGCTGGCAATGCTGTATTCCGGATACAGCGATGCTGAAATTGCCAGGAAGAGTGGCGGAAAGGCGGAGTCGACCATCCGGAACCACCGCTTTCAACTGCGAAAGCGCACAAAAGAGGCAAAGATTCTCTGCACTTTGATGGACCTCCTGGACGAACACAACGAAAAGAGAAAGAGTGCCGCTGCGGAGTTTTATCGCTTTGCCGGATCGCTCACGGTGGATGATGACCGTGTGATAGTTACCAACCACGAGGCCGAGAAAATCAAGAAGAAGTACCTGAAACTTGATGAAAGTGGCGAAAGTACGTCCGGCCGTTTCGGCACTGAAGGCTATGCAGATACTGCTCCAAATCGGCGGCTCGAACTTCGGCGCTGGCCAAAAAAACAGAAAGAGAAGTTGGTTGTACTGGATTCCATCGTTCGTCTATTTGTACCCGAAAGGGAGTACACAGAGGAAGAGGTAAACTCCGTGCTATCGGAGGTGTACGAGGACTATGTAACGCTACGCCGGTATTTGGTTGACTACGGTTTGTTACTCAGACAGCCGGGGGGCGGACGCTATCATCGGCCAGAGCGGTAGCTCTGCAGTAGACTCTCCAGTCGTGCGACACTGTCGGACAAACCACCCGGCCGCGAGCGCCGCAGCCACAACCGGCGGTACTCCCCTAGTAGCGGCTTGAGTTCGGCGGCCAGCGCCTCGCGCTCGGCGGCCGCTATCTCGGCAACCGTTAAATTTGCGGTGGCCATCTGCAGCCGCCCCAGCCTGCATCCGTGTTGCAGTAGCCTCTGGCCCAAACTCAGCTCCTCGGCAAAATGCGCATTCTTTTGGCTGAGCTCTGGTGATGAGGTTGCCGCGCCCAGAAGTTCCCGCGCTGAATCCAGCAGTTTCAGCTCTTTATCGAAGGAATAATCGCGAAACTGTTGATATTCTCCACGGTAATAGGGGAACACAGGATCGAGCATCAGCACTGCCGGAAGCGATGCATTGTGCAGCTGTACTCCAGTCTGCTCCCCGACACTCTGCAACAACATCTCAGCCCTCGCCAAATTGGAATTACCTTCGAACACGTGGAGCGCTAAGGCCTGTACCGGTTCGAAGCTTGCGGTCGAGCTTTCTGTTTCAGTAATGGCATCCACATTCCAGGCAGCACAGGCTCCATATAAAAAGCCCGGCAGGCCGGTGCTTATCTGCTGCCAATGCCCGTTGTCACCCCACTCGCTCACCATCAGCCCCTCAGCACCGTTCATTAGTCCTTGGGCGGCCCCCCGTGCAATGTTGCTGCGAGCGTTTTTCCAGCGTCCGGATATTGAGTTCCAGGCGGAATTACCGGTACATACATAAAAAGGAATATCTGCTGCTGCGATTTGGGCACACTCGATTTCAAACGGATGGTCAGCTTCATACCCCCAGTTAATAAGAAGGATGTCCCCTGGCAGTTCCCGTATCAAGTGGGGATACTTCATAATAATATCCCCGTAAATCTGTATCCGTTTTCCCTTTGACCTGGCTATGGTGTAGATTTTCATCAAAAAATCATAATAGAGGCGGTCGAGACCTTCCTTCTCACACCGTGCTTTGCTGCGGCCTTTACCCAGTTCCCAAGGCTCATCCCCTCCAACGTTCAGGTAATCCGATTCAAAACAGGGCAACAGCTCGTCGTACAGCTCGCTGAGAAAGGGAAGCGCGCCATCGGCAACTGGCGAGAGGGTCGACGAAGCGCTGCGGAACTGGCCCCACGGGTCATAGAATCCCTCCGGTGATTCTGCTAAATGGGCATACTCGGCATGCTGCAACCAGCGCTCCATGTGGCCGAAGGAGTTCTGGTTTGGAACCAGTTCGATTCCCCGGGCGCGGCAGTACCGGCTAAGCTTGTGTACCTCATCGGCAGTCAGCGGAGAGGCGTCCTTCCATACCGTTCTGTGCGCACTGTAGGCAAAACTGTGCTCGGTGTATAATTGAACCTGGTTGTACTTCCACTCGGCCCACATGTCGATCAGTCCCGTCAGCGTCTCCATAGTCGGGACCCGATCGCGGCTTATGTCATACAGTACTGCCCGCACTTTGAAATCGGCCCAGTCTTCTATGCGCCCAGCGGGGAGTGTCCCGTC
>CAZAMY010000195.1:0-5367 GCA_964485995.1 uncultured Sediminispirochaeta sp. | reverse complement strand
CCCGTGAGCGCTATTATCAGCTGATGGACGAGATGCGGCATCTCTTTCAGGAGCTAAAAGACGGGCGTAACGCCCTCGAGAAGGAGTTGGAGAGCCTGCAGATAGAGACTGTCACTCCGGGGGTGGAAGAGGAGGTCGACCGGCTGCGGGAACACTATACAGAGCAGGCCGTAAGCAGCTACCTCGAAGGCCTGAAAAACGATATTGTGCATCACCTGTTTCTGTTTCTGCGTGAACAGCCTACCGACGACAGCGGCAATCCCGCATTGGTGCGCTACGGAGTGAACGTACTGGTCGACAACAGCAACACCAAAACAGTACCGGTTATTTTCGAACACCATCCCACCGCCACCAATCTTTTCGGTACTATCGAAAGCCGGCTCGATCTGAACGGACAGAGCCGCAGCACGTTTATGATGATCAAGGCCGGCTCGCTGGTGCGAGCCTCCGGTGGTTTTCTTATTCTGAATGCCCAGGATATACTTAGAGATGAAGACCTGTGGGACCAGCTCAAGCGTGTTCTGCAAACCGAACAGGTAGAAATTCAGCCAAGCGAGCATGTTGTCAGTTTTCAGTACACCATGATGAAACCCCAGCCGATACAAATCGACACAAAGGTCATCGTGGTCGGCACAGAGAATCTATACGACTACCTCTACAACCAGGACACCGACTTTCACAAACACTTTAAGATCTCCGCCGAATTCGATTCGGTGATGCCGCTCTCCCAGGACAACCTGGCCCGCTACATAGGGTTTATCCGCATGATAGAAGCGGATGAAAAGCTGCTGACCTTTGAAAGTGACGGAATTGCCAGGGTTGTCCAGTACGGAATTCTTCTGGCCGAGCAGCGCGATAAAATTAGCACGCAGTTTTCCTTGATCGCAGATTTGCTGCGCGAGTCAAGTTACTGGGCCACTAAAATGGGCCGAAAAAGAGTCGGCCGCGAAGCGGTGGAAAAAGCCCTGAATGAGCGTAAATATCTGGCCGGTCTGCCGGAAGAAAAGATGATCGAGATGATCTCGACCGGCGAAATAAGTATGCATTTCAGCGGAAGTAAAATCGGCATCATCAACGGACTCGCTATCCACGACCGGGGATATTACAGCTTCGGTCTGCCGACGGTGGTTTCCGCCCGGGTTGCCCCGGGCAATGAAGGCATCATCAATATAGAACGGGAGGTGGGGCTCTCCGGTGAAATCCATGATAAATGGGTGCTGATCCTCGAGGGATATCTGCGTAACAAGTATGCCCACTCCTTCCCCCTTTCTATGTACGCGAGCCTCTGTTTCGAGCAGTCCTACAGTGAAATAGACGGCGATTCAGCTTCCGCAGCCGAAGTCTATGCCCTACTCTCGGCAGTCGGAGAAACCGCGTTTGATCAGGGAATTGCGGTAACAGGTTCGGTAAATCAAATGGGTGAGATATTACCCGTAGGCGGAATATCGGAGAAAATCGAGGGGTTCTTTTCGATGTGCAAGCTGTTCGGGCTGACCGGATCGCAGGGGGTTATAATCCCCGAGCAGAACCGTCAAAATGTAATGGTCAACGCCGATGTGTGCGGGGCTATAGAATCAGGAATGTTCCATATCTATCCGATCAACACAATCGACGAGGGGCTCGAAATACTGACGGGAATGGTCTCCGGCCGCCGCAGCGCCCGCGGAGTGTTTCCAAAGGATTCAATGAACGCTCATATTGAGCATCGTTTGAAGGAAATGGCTAATCAAGTTAAGAATTATTCCGGATAAGGTCATTTTTGTGCTTGACTTTCGTTTTTATAGACTTATGATATAGGGCGTATTATATAAACAATAAAATTGCGGGTGGTGTGTATGTCTCCAGCGGTGAACACTGAACAGGTCAAAAAAGCTATTCGGAGCTCGGTTCCGTTAGCGATTAAAACCTATACTCTTCCTCACGAGACCGAAGAATATCTTGAAGAAATTCTGGCTTTCTTTTTGAGAGAATTCGGCCAGGATCATCTGAAGGACAGAATTGCCTACTGTATGAAAGAACTGGCAGTCAATGCCAAAAAGGCCAATACAAAGCGAGTCTATTTTCAGGAAAAACAGCTGGATATTGGCCACCCGAAAGAGTACGAGGAGGGCATGCGCAGCTTCAAGGATGACACACTGTCCAATATCAATCACTACCTCGAAAAACAGAAGGAAGCCGGGCTTTACATTAAGGTTGTGTTCCAGGTAAAGCAGAGAACCTTCACCCTGAGCATCAAAAACAACACCGAAATATCCCGCAAAGAGCAGATGCGCGTATACGACCGTATTGCCCGTTCCCGGGCTTTCGAAACCATGGAGGAGGCGCTTTCTACGGTTATCGACGACTCCGAGGGAGCCGGACTGGGAATAGTGATACTGGTTCTGATGCTAAAGAAGATCGGTCTGGACGAGGACGCGTTCGATATTGACGTTGAAAACGGCGAAACAGTCGCCCGAATTACTATTCCCTTCAGCGAAGTACATGCAGAGAGCCTGGATGTACTCAGCGAAGAGATAGTCAGAGAGATTGAGGATCTACCACAGTTTCCGGATAACATCCTTCACCTGCAGAAACTCATCAACGATCCCGATTCAGAGATTAGCGCCATCGCCCGCGACATAAGTACCGACCCATCGCTCACCGCCGATCTGCTGAAGGTAGTCAACTCGGCACAGTTCATGCTGCCCAAACGGGTGGACAACATTGTCGAGGCGGTCAAGCTGGTTGGTCTGCGCGGACTAAAGAACCTGCTGTACTCCTATGGAACCCAGCAAATATTGAACCAGCAGATGAAATGGCTGTGGAATCACTCCTATAAGACCGCTTTCTATGCGTATAATCTGGCCAAGAATTTCAAGCGAAAGAAGGACCTGCTCGACGACGCCTACGTAGGCGGAATTCTGCACGATATGGGTAAGATCATCTTCTCCGAAGTCCATCCACAGCTGCTCGAAAAGATATCCAGTTTTTGCGATGAACGCGGAATCGACCGGGAGGTGTTCGAAGACCTTTCCGCCGGGCTCAACCACGCGGAAATCGGCGGACGTATTGCAGAAAAATGGAACTTCCCATCTACTCTGATAGAAGCCATCCGCTATCATCATGAACCAACCAACTGCGACCCGTCCATGCGTGATGTAGTGTTTACAGTGTATCTATCCAACGCACTGGTAAACCTGGAGGACGGAGAAATCTCCTACGAACAGTTGAACCCAACGGTACTGCGCAGCTACGGTATTAAGAGCGAAGAGCAGGTACAGCTGATCATCGAGCGTCTTTCCCGGGCATTCGAACAGGAAGCGGCCAAGCGCGAGAGCATGTAAACCAAATATCTAAAAAAAAGAACCTTGATAGTTGACTTCCGAATAACTATATATTATATTCACTATACATACAATATTTAATAGACTATTACGGAGGTACGCTATGGCAGTTGCCCTTTATTCAACTCCCACATGCGGCTATTGTCGAAAGGCAAAAGATTATTTTCGGCAGAGAAAAATTAACTTTACCGAGTACAACGTTGCCTCGGATCAGTCAAAAGCTGATGAAATGGTACGGAAGTCCGGCCAGATGGGCGTACCGGTGATTGACGTAAACGGACGCATCATTGTTGGCTTTAATCAACCGGAGGTTGAGCGGGCATTGCATCGCTAATTTCATACATACCCCCTAATCCCTTATATTCACCGCAGAATCGCACAATTCTGCGGTGTTTTTTTTGAAGCACAGGCGCATTCCGACCCTCTTTACTTGTAAAGACAATTACAAGGGGGTCCCATGAAACCAATTTACGAAATCCGACACATCGAAGCGGTACTGGTCAGTCAAAAACCATGCGTACGCGCCAGTCTCCACAGTTGCGAGACCGGGAAGGAGGTCATCGGATATCTTCCGGCACGGGAAATGGCCGCGCTGCTTCCACGCGAGATAATCATCGGAAAAGGGGCACACGCCCCGGAATCGATAATCGATATTATGAATGAACTGCTGGGAAAATTGGCTGCTCGTCGACAAACAAAAATCTGGGAGTACCAGGGGGTTATTTATTTCGGTTTTCTAAAATGGAACTCTGTGCGAATTACACAGGACGCGGCTTGAGATAGTGCTGCCATGCCTGCAGTAGAATACCGCAGGCGACCGCAACATTAAGAGAACCCTTAGCCCCTCGCAGGAGTCTTGAGACGATCCCGGCACTCGCTTCAGCTATTCGGCGTGCCTCCGGGCTGATTCCCAGTTCCTCAGAACCGAGCACTGCTACACCCTTAGACGGAAAGGCGAATTCATCAATCGGAGTACCGCCCAGCTCCAGCGCACACACGGGCAGGCGCGCGGCCACCGCCTCCAAAGACTCTACCTGATAGGGAACCGCACTCGTGGCTCCCATAGAGGTTCGCAAGGCGCGCGTGTGCTGCGGGTCGGCAGTAAACTGAGAGAGGAAGAGCCGCTCTACTCCGAAGGCCTCGGCGGTACGGAAAATGGAGCCGACATTATATGGTGATCTAATATCATCCAGGTATAATGAAATCGGCACTACTGAATCTTCTTTTCGTGCAAGGGAACCACTCTCAGGATCATAAAAGTCCCAATCCGCCGGCACGATACCGAGGGCCGACATTATGCCGTACTTCACATTGTGAAGGGTGTGGAGGTACTGCTCGCCCGGCTCTATCGGCAGGCTTATCAGTTTATCGACCTCCCCCCGCAGGGCAGGGGTCAGCAGTGCCTCCTCTGCAGATAGAAGCTGCAGAACTTGACGGAGGTAATAATGATCCAGTTTTCCGCCAGTGCGGAGGCTGCGTTCCCACTCCTCGAGCATAGTGATGATCTTCCGAACCCGCGTCTTGGGCGGAAGGGTTTTCAGCTTTTGAATCGTAATCATCTAAAGGGCGTCTTTGAGATATGAAAACAGTTCCTGACTCGAGACCGGCTCGGGCAGCGCTTCCAAGAAAGGTATCTCAAGCAGCCTCGCCGCTGTGTCAGAGAGATGCTTCTCAGCAATTCCGACTTCACTGAGGCGCCCGGGCAACTGCTCAACACCCAGTGAGGCCCTGAGCGATTCCACCACCCTGTCGGCAGCCGACACCACCGACAGGCCTTTCAGATTCTCTCCCAGGATATTACCCATGCGGGCCACTTTTTCCGGGCATACCTTGATGCCGTATTCCAGTATATACGGCAGGAGGACGGTGGCAATAATCGGTTTAGGCACCTGTACCATGCGTCCCAGGGTATATGCAGCGGCAGTCCCCCAACCGGGAGAACTCATACTCAATCCGTATGCTGCAAAAAAACCGGCTTGTTGCGCTTGAAACAGTGTCTCCATTGCATCCGGAGTCTGTAGATGTGCGCGCATGGTATTAATCG
>CAZAMY010000194.1:0-5379 GCA_964485995.1 uncultured Sediminispirochaeta sp. | reverse complement strand
GTTCCTCGCCGCTGATCTTTTTTATAAGCCGGGAATATGACTCTATCTGCCGGTTCCAATAGTTTTCAATATCCTCTCCGATGAACAGCGGTGCTACAGCCCACACCTGCTGACAGTGAGCTCCAAACAGTTCGAGGAGCTTGCGGTAATACTCGCTGAATTCCGAATCGTTCCGCGTCCACGGCTGGCCCACTACTCGCTTCATTGGGGGATAAAAAGCGGCCAGCTCAGGCAGCACATCATTCACTCCGAGCCACAGGAAAACTGCGTCGGCCTGTAGACTTTCCCGTTTCCGCGAGCGGGAGCGAACGGCCCGGGTATATAAACTGCGCACCGTATCGCCCCCCTTACCGTAGTTCAGAATTGTATGCTGCGGTAGTTGCTTTTTCAGCACATCAATATACGCGGCGCCGGGAACGCCTTCAGTGAGGCTATCGCCCCAAAATGCTATCGTCGCCACTGTAGGTACTCCGCTTGTTTCATAATCCCAACTATGATAAACCTCAGCATGAAAAGCAAATCGAAGCACATCAATTTCTTGCCCGGCGTGAGTATTCATAGTAACATAGCGATATGAATCCTGATTACATGGCGCGCCTCAATCGGGCCATAGACTATATCAACGAACATATCGAAGAACAGCTCGATTTGGATACCATAGCTCGGGTAGCAGCTTTCTCCAAATATCACTTCCACCGGGTATTTTCGGCGGCAGTCGGAGAACCGATTGGCAGCTACATACAGCGGCTGCGGCTCGAGCGGGCGGCCGCTTTGACCGCTGAGGGCCGCCGGGAGACCATTACCGATATCGCCTATCGCCTGAATTTTTCCAGCCCGGCTGTATTTTCACGCGCGTTTCGGGACTATTTCGGTATGAGCCCAAGCCAATGGCGGCGCGGGGGCTGGCGTGAGTACCGGCAGAGCCACACCCTTCAGAGCAATCGCTATCAGCCGGTCGACAGCTATCGTGACACTACCCGGGTTTCCTTCGGCTACGGCAGTTTCATCAAACGCCAGTGGCAGGTGAGCCTAAAGACCCTGCAAGGCCGGCTCGAGTACAGCGTCGAAATTCGAGATATCCCCGAAAAAACGGTGGCCTATCTGCGCCACACCGGCCCGTATGCCGGCGACGAACAGCTGTTCGAACGACTGTTCTCCACACTTATGAAATGGGCCGTCCCACGCGACCTATACTTTCCCGGGCAGACTGAACTGCTTACCCTCTACCACGATTCTCCGGAGATTACAGAGGAACACAAACTGCGTATCAGCGCCTGCATCACCGTACCTGCGGATACGCGGCCCGAAGGGGAAATCGGACTGATGCGGCTGCCGGGAGGCCGCTATGCGGTAGCCAGTTTTGCTTTCGGCCCGCAGGATTACGGAGATGCATGGAACAGTCTTTTCGGCGGATGGCTGCCGGAGAGCGGATATCAATGTTCCGAGGGACCTTGTTATGAATTGTACCTCAACGACCCCTCGGAGGATCCGGAGGGGCTGCACCGCCTGGCAATTCACTTGCCGGTGGAGCCCCTGTAGCCGCAGGTGGTACCCTCCGCCCGCACCATTCTCACCTAACCGTTTTCTCATGAATTTCTCACATTTTATTTGCCAGCTCGGCTCACTCGAGATATAATGGTAGTCTTCGCCTCGTAAAAAGTGCGATTTTTAGCACCAGCAGGTGCAAAAAATAGGAGGATTTTATGAAAAGTATTTCTAAACTACTGGTACTGATCGGCGTGGTAGGTATGCTGTTCGCATGCGCAACCTCTCCCATCACAACACCGGATGTCGAGCATGAACTGCACATCATGCACAGCAATGACCATCATGGTCATCCGGTTGGCTTTTACAACTACCCGGCACCGGACCAAGGCGGGCTGCCGGCACAGGCAACCCTTATGCGCAATATCCGGGCTGAGAACGAGAATGTACTGGTGCTGAGTGCAGGTGATGTGAACACCGGCCGGCCTGAGTCAAACTTCTTCGATGCTGAACCGGATTTTATCGGCCATAACTACATCGGTTACGATGCAATGACGATGGGCAACCACGAGTTCGATCCTAAACCTGAAATCATGCAGCAGCAGATTGAATGGTCTGATTTTCCATGGCTGTGTGCAAACGTGGTCAAAGCAGACGGCAGTTACATTGACAATGTGAAACCCTACGTTATCAAAGACTACGGAGAGTTCAAGGTGGCCATCTTCGGCCTGATGACCTCGAAAACCGCTCAATCGGGAAATCCGGCGCATATCAAAGGTTACACATTCCGCGATGAGGTAGAGGTAGCCAGTGAACTGGTGCCAAAACTCGAGAAGCAGGCCGATATCGTGGTTGGTCTCTTTCACATCGGCATCTACGACAGTGTCGAAGAGGGCTCAAAGCGGGTGGCGGCTAATGTGCCCGGTATTGATGTGATCATAGACGGTCATACCCACACAAAGATGGATGAACCGGTGTGGGTGAAAAACAGCTCCAGCGGAAAAGAGGTGCCGATCCTGATGGCCAACCAATGGGGGCTGCATGTAGGACACATCGATCTCAAATTCATGAACGGTGAAGTCACGGATCTCGGTTTCGAACTCATTCCGGTGAATGTAAAAACCCGTGAAGGTGAAGAGTTCAAGTTCGTGGGAGAAGAAATCAAGAAAGACGAGACGCTGAAAGCGAGACTGCAGCCATTCGTCGACAAGGTGGATGAGGTACTGAACGAGGAGATCGGAACTGCAAGCGCTCCTTTCCTGAATGAGAACACCAGACAGCAGGAGACCGCTATCGGTGATATTGTCGCCGATTCAATGCTCTGGTATGCCAACAAGATGAATCTCGAAGCAGACTTTGCCTTCCAGAACGGGGGAGGAATCCGCACCGACATACCGGAAGGAACCATCCGCAAGGAGACTATCTACGAAGTTTTGCCTTTCGATAACTCTGTAATGACGGTAACCCTCAAAGGTTCCGATGTCATCGAGCTGTTCGAACGAACTCCAGAGACCGTAACGCACGGTGCTATGCCGCAAGTGTCGGAAGGGGTTTCATTTGTAATCGATACCCAGAACGGTACTATTTCAGACTTGATCATCAATGGGGAGTCGATAGATCCGGATAAAGAGTACACTATCGCTACCAACTCCTACCTAGCCGCCGGAGGCGACGGATACGACATGTTCACCGACAAGGTGTCCCAATACGACACCTCGATGATGCAGCGAGATGTATTTATCGAGTATGTAATTCAGGAAAAAAACGGCACCATCAGTCCTGAAGTACATGACCGCATCGAAGTAAAATAGCAAAGTAGATTAAAACACTCCCGAGGCGGGCGGCATATAAGTTTATCGCCCGCCTCATCCTTTTTAGAATGAAAAGTGTGAAAATGCAGCAAACTTATTGCGTATTCAATGATACCCTGCTTCCTCATAAAGTTGCCGCGCTACAGCTGCAGCGCACTGTTTCTATCAATGATAGGTATGCCGAATCAGTTTACCAATCGACAGAGCATTCCACACCGGGATTAAAAACGACCGTTCACCAGCTGCTCTCACAAGCGCAGGCAAAGGGTATACAGCATAGCTTCTCTTCAGAGCAAATCACGCATTTGCTCGAAAGGCTCATCGAGACCCGCGACACCCCCTCTGCAGAGTACAGCCTTAGAATTTACGCTGTTGCCCGGCCGGTCCTTTTTATCTGTTAAAACTCTTCCGCTGCATCCCGCGGTAAAAAAGGGAAGACTCGGCCCAAATTGACATTCGTAGTAAAAAGTACTATCAGTACTATATGATTACTTTACTGGCGCGCTTTATCGCAGCCTTGAATGCGAATAGTCGACCCGGAGAAATTGGGGCTGCTTTTGCCTGCGGGGTCCTGCTATCACTCATCCCCTTCGGAAACCTGCTGTGGTTCGGTTTGTTCATCCTGTTTTTCTTCACAAAGCTGCACACCGGCACCCTCATTCTCACAATTGTGCTGTTCAAACTGTTCATCGGCCTGGCAGATCCGCTCACCGATGCGGCGGGCTTGTGGATACTTACCCAACCGGCGCTGGAACCCTACTTTACCCGTGCCGTGAACACGCCCCTGCTCCCACTGACCGAGTTCAACAATTCGCTGGTGGCAGGCGGTCTGCTGATAGGAGCAGCGCTGTGGATACCGCTGTTTTTTCTCGGAAGAGCAGCGGTTGGATACTACCGCACCGGCATACGTGACAGGATTGCTGCAAGCAAGCTGGTGAAATCCTTCGAAAAATTTCCCTGGCTGAGAAAGCTGAGCACAGCAGTGAGAAAAAGCAGCGCTTTGTACCGGGGGTGGAACGGATGAGTACAGCTAAAAAACTGCCCAAACTGTTCCGAAAACCTCTGAGCAGCACCCAGCTGCAGAAAAAAATTCTCAAAAAGATATATGTCAAAAGCGAGCGTGAGTTTTTGAACTCCAAGCTCGAACAGAACGAGGCAGGCTCCTATTTCCTCGACCCGGACAAGCTTGATAAAGCTGAACTAAAGCGCCTGCGTTCTCTGGCAAAATCTATTAATAAGAACAAGGGGCTGCTGGTCGGGTGGAAAGCAGGCCTACTGCTTCTGTTTCTGGTGATACTCCTGGGATTCAACTTTTTTCTGAAGGACAGGGTGATTGAACAGGCAGCCGAAGGGTATCTGGAGCAGGTATTCAAAGCAGAGGTCGATCTCCAGGATCCAGAGGTAAAACTATTCGCAGGAAGTGTATCCTTCGAACGTCTGATAATCGCGGATGCCGAACAGCCGATGCGGAATCTAGCTGAAATCGGTGCCAGTAGGCTCTCGATTGATACCGGCCGTCTGCTCGCCCGAAAGTTTATCATCAACAAGCTGAGCAGTAGTGAGATCCGGTTTCATACCGCACGCCAGCGATCAGGCGCCCTCGAATCGATGGAGCCGGAAAGTACAGAACCGGCAGCCGGCGACTCCGAAGGGCTATCAGAGATGGGAGCACTTGGACTGCAGATCGGAACCGAGAGTGCCCAAAGCCTAATCGACTCCTACCAATCATCGCTGCAGTCGCCTGAATTGATAGAATCGGTGAATCAACGCTACCGGGAAAGCCGGCAGAGATGGGAAGCCCGCAGCGAAACAGTAGACAACAGCATCCAATCGCTCCGGGCCCGCAGCGAAAATGTACTTGAAACTGATATTAATTCAATAGACAGCGTTTCGAAGGCAAAAAGCTACCTCGAAGAGCTGCAGGGCTTGAAGGAGTCGGTACAGTCCGTCCGCAGAGAGGCGGAAACGGCCTATGACGAGTTTGAGAGCGACACAGACTATGTAAGCCGCAGTCGTGAATCTATTGAAACAGCTATCAACAGCGATGTAGAATTTCTGGAGGAAGCGGTCGGCAGCTTTACCT
>CAZAMY010000193.1:0-5390 GCA_964485995.1 uncultured Sediminispirochaeta sp. | reverse complement strand
CCGATGCCTCCTTTCTGGTGTTTCAGGAGGGGTATGAAGACGGCTGGGGGGCTGACGGCGACCACCTGAAGAGCATCGAGGATATCGATGTGGCCCTGCAGGCCAAGATGCCGATGATCACCCTCGATCTGACCGAAGTGCTGCATCCGGAGGCTGCCGATTATTCCGAAGACCGCATGCAGGCCGAGTTCGAACAACTGACCCCGGAAATTCAGGAGTATGTCGAAAAGTACTACAGTAATCGCATCTTCAACATCGGCGAAGGGACTATCTCCTTCAGCGAACACGAGGCCCGGAAGTGTGCCCTGATGTACTGGGACGCCCTGGAGTTCGCCGCCAAGGTCGACCAGCATCTGCGCCGACACCGCGGAGATAAATACGACTTCGAAATCAGTATCGACGAGACCAGCTCGCCAACCCTGCCGGCCCACCATCTGTTCATCATCATGGAGCTGCAGCGGCGCGGTGTAACAGTGAACTCCCTGGCCCCGCGTTTTATCGGGGAGTTCCAGAAAGCGGTCGACTACATCGGCGATATAGAGGAGTTCGAACGGCAGTTCCGCGTACACACCGATATCGCCAAGGCCCACAGCGACTATAAGATTTCGGTGCATTCGGGCAGCGACAAGTTCTCCGTGTACCCGGCCATCGGAAAGCACACCGCCGGCAAACTGCACCTGAAAACCGCCGGCACCAGCTGGCTGGAGGCGGTCCGCACCATCGCGCAGGCCGATCCCGGGCTCTACCGGTTGATGCATCGCAAAGCCGCCGAATACTTCTCCGAAGCCCTGAAGAGCTACCACATCACCGCCGACATTTCAGTGCTGCCGGATCTCGATTCCACCGCCGACGAAGAGCTCGGAAAGTTTCTGGAGATCAGCGAAGCGCGGCAGATGCTGCACATTACCTACGGGGGTCTGCTGAACGATCCGGAAGTACGCGAGCCCTTTTTCAAAACACTGGCCGAGTACGAGGAACTGCACTACGAGCTGCTGGAAAAACATTTTACAAAACATCTTGAGAGATTGGGCTTAGAGCGCGTACAATAGAGGCTGATGAGGGAAAACCGCCGGGCCCTGCTTATAGACGATGATACCACCGCACTCGAGCTGATCAAGGATCTGTTGGAGCCGAAGGGCATTCAGGTACATCTGGCCAATTCGGTGGATCGGGCGATTGAAAAACTCACCTATCACAGCTATCAGGTAGTGGTAAGCGATCTGAAAATGCCTGGCAGAAGCGGTATGGAGATGCTCGACTACTGCCGGGCCCACTACTCCGAGATACCGGTGGTAATTCTGACCGGTCACGCCACCGTGCCCAGCGCGGTCGAGGCCCTGAAGAAGGGGGCCTTCGACTACATCTCCAAACCTATCCAGATAGACGAACTAGAACTGGTCATCAACAAAGCCATTTCACATGAAAAACTGAAAGCCCAGAATACCTTCCTGAAGCAGGAGCTGGAAAAGCGGGACGAACTGCTGTTTGACACCTGCAGCCCGGAGCTGCAGCGGGTGTATGAGACTATCCACAACCTGCACGACATCAACTCGACCGTGCTGCTGTCCGGTGAATCGGGCACCGGCAAGGAGGTGGTAGCCCGGCTGATCCACCGCAGCAGCCGCCGCGCATCCGGCAGCTTCGTGCCGATCAACTGCGGCGCCATTCCCGAACAGCTGATCGAATCGGAGCTCTTCGGCTACGAAAAGGGGGCCTTTACCGATGCCAAACAGCGCACAAAGGGCAAGCTGGAAGTCGCCGACGGGGGAACCCTGTTTCTCGACGAGATAAACGAGCTGCCGGCCAAGGCGCAGGTGTCGCTGCTGCGCTTCATTCAGGAGCGGGTGGTCGTGCCGCTGGGCTCTAACCGCCAGGTGCATGTGGATGTACGCATTATCGCCGCCACCAACAAAGATCTGACCCAGCGGGTGCGGAGCGGCGAATTCCGCGAAGACCTCTTCTACCGCATCAATGTAATTCCCCTGGCCCTGCCGCCACTGCGCCGCCGCACCGAAGATATCATCCCGCTGGCCGAGTGGTTTCTGCAGAAATTCGGCCGCGAGTACAACCGGCCGGTCCACCGCCTTACCCCGGCCGCCAAATTTGCGCTGCGGAGCTACGACTGGCCGGGCAATATCCGCGAGCTGCGCAACTGCATCGAACGGGCTTCAATAATCACAAACTCGGAAAGCCTGCAGCCGGCTGACCTGTTTCTGCCCGGAACCGGGAGCGGCCCGCAGGCGACGCAGGAGCACTGCCGGGGCTGTTTTCAGGACCTGGGAATAATCCCGCTGAAGCAGCTGGAAGAGGAGTACATCCGCTACGTGGTGCAGGAGCTGGGGGGCAACAAAAGCCGCGCTGCCGAGCAGCTGGGCGTGTCGGTACGGGGCCTGCGGTATAAACTGAACAATGAAGCAGATTCGCAATAGACTGTTTATTCAAATGCTCATTCCCACTATGATCATCTTTGTCCTGGTCATCGGCGGAGGTCTGCTGTACGTAAACCGCTCCTTCGAGCAGCAGGTGATGCAGCAGAAATCGAACGAGCTGACCAAAGCCGCCCGGGCCATTCACAACTGGCTGGTGGCGCGCATCTCGAACCTGATCCAGCTTTCCCGCACTCCCCTCATTCGCGACGACGGGCGGCCGGAGGTACGCGCGTTTCTGCAGGAGGAGAAGAAGCGCCTGTCGTTTATTTACGATGCCATGTACTACATCCATCCCGACGGCAGCTACTGGGACACATCCGGGGCTGACGGCCAATTGAGCACCGACCTGCCGCTGTTCGAAAACCTGATCGAGGAGAACCGCCTGTTTTACTACCACGGGCCCGTTTTGAATGATGAGGTGTTTTCAGACTCTATCCTGATTGCCGTACCGATCGAGGACGAAGGCCGGCGCACTGCGATTCTGGCCGCCACCATCCCCATTCCGACCTTTCAGCGGATGGTCGGGTACTTCACTATGGAGGAGTTCGACCGCTTCATGATGGTGAACCCGCGCTCCATCATCATTGTGCACTCCGACACCGGCATGATCGGCACCAGCGAACGCGGGGAGTACGGCTCCACTTTCTCATCCGATACCAGGTGGAAAGACGAGATGGTGTTTGTGGCGGTGCTGCGCACCACCTGGAAGCTGGTAGGATTCGTCAGCCGTGAAAAAATGCTCGGACCAATTTTTCAGATCAATCAGATTGCCACCGTGTTTCTAGTATTGGTGCTGCTTATCATCGGAACAGTCTCGCTGGCTATCTCCTACCATGTCGCCCGGCCTATCCGCCGGCTTACCAGCCGGGTGAACTCGATTATGGAGGGCGACTACCGCCAGAAGATCGAACTGCACACCCAAGACGAGCTGGAGGAGCTGGCCAGTGCCTTCAACCGGCTGGGCGACCGCCTTATCAGGCTGCGCACCGACGACCGTTTCGTATTTCTGGGCCACGTATCGGCCCGGGTGGCGCACGAGGTGCGTAAACCGCTGCACATCATTCAGCTGGTGGTGCAGACCCTGAAAAAGGACTGCACCGAGAGAGAGAAGCATCTGCAGATGATCGAGAACGAAGTCGAAAACGCCGACCGCTTCGTCGGTGAAATTCTGAACTTCGCCCGCCCGGAGCAGATCAACCTCACCCGCTACGACCTGCATGCACTCCTGGAGAAGATTATCCGCAAGTACCGCATAATTGCCGAGGAAGCGGGCATTCAGCTGCGACTCGATGTGCGGGAGCACGTGCATCCCCTGTACATGGACATCATCAAGATGGAGGAGGCGGTCAGCAACCTGCTGATCAATTCGATCGAGGCGCTGGGCCCGGCTGAGCGCACCGGCCCGGCGAAACGCATCAGCGTGTCACTGTACACCGCGGGGGAGGAAATCGTAATTGCGGTAGAGGATACGGGCCCCGGTTTTCCGGAAGAGGATATCGACAAACTGCTGGATCCCTACTTTACCACTAAGGACAATGGAACCGGCCTGGGTCTTTCGATCAGCTACCGCATCCTGACCGCCCACGGGGGCAAGCTTATCCTGGAGAACACTCCGGAGCACCACGCCCGCATCCTGATCACGTTACCGCTGTAGGAAACTTTTTCCGGCAGGTAGGAAAAGTTTGCCGGCCTCTCCCCGCTGCTGGTACGGAGGTTGTGGGGAACCCGCTCCGCCGACCCCGCACAAAGGCAGCGCTTCTCATACCACTGCAACAAATTACAAAACACATAACCCGATTTTCTTTGGACACTCACGGATGGCATAAAGATTGCATCTTTATAAAAAAACCATATAAAGGAGTGTACCAATGAAAAGGTTTCTCACTGTGCTATTGATGCTGTGTGCAGCTGCGACTCTGTTCGCCGGCGGGCAGCAGGAAGCTGAAGAGCCGATGGAAGGGCAAGCCGCCGAGCAGGAGGTAAAGACCCTGCGGGTAGCAGCTCCGCCCTGGATTTACCTGAAGTTCGATCTGGAAAATTTCGCCAAAGAATTCGATAAAAACCACCCCGAAGTGAAGCTCGAGCTGATCCGCGCCGACAAATGGGGCGGTCCCACCTACATTACCGAGTGGAAACAGGGCACTACCCCCTTTGACGTGTTCGTCGGCGGAAGCGGATCGATGCTGGCGCCGCTGATTGCCGGCGGCTGGACCGAACCGATGGATTCAATGTTTACCGGCGACATGGCCAAGGACGAGTTTGTCGGCGGATTCTTGTCAGCCGGCCACTACAAACAACCGGAGGGCAGCGGCACCTACTATCCCTGCATCCCCTTCGTCGGCGAAGTAGCTATTATCGGCGTGAATACCTCCATTATGAAAGACGCCGGCCTGTGGCAAAACGGGGCCCCGGAACCGATTACCAGCTGGGACCCGGCAGAGTTCAGGGACTGGTTCGGGGCGTTGAACCAGGCAGCCGAACTCGGTGCCCATGTGCAGATATGGGACCGCGAGTTCATGCAGTACAACTACTGCGGACCGATCAAGGCGATGACCGGCACCTTTATGGAAGAGGACGGGAAAGGGTTCGACGTAACCAGCGATGCGGCCAAACGCTGGCTGACCTATCTGCAGGAGATGCACGATGAGGGCGTGGCCGCCTTCACCACCACCGACGACCAGGGCTACCAAAAATGGAAAACCAATGCCACCGGCTCTTTCTACGCCGCCCAGGGCCATATCATGGAGCTGGTCAGTGTAACCGAAGACGAATCCGATATCGCCTACCTCGGCTGGCCGGATGCCGACCAGAACGGCAGCATTATCTGGACCCACTCGGTCTGGATTCCGAAGGTCGCCAAGAACAAGGACCTGGCCAAGGCCTTCATCCGCGAGGTGGTCTTTAGCAAAGAGATGCAGCAGTGGAGCTTTAACAACTACGGAAAACTGCCGGTTATGAAGG
>CAZAMY010000192.1:0-5402 GCA_964485995.1 uncultured Sediminispirochaeta sp. | reverse complement strand
AAGGAGTACTGGTTTTAGGCGGGGAAAAACCCTCCGCGGATGTTATAGAAGAGTGTGTGATCAATGCCGATTTAGTGGTTGCGGTTGATTCCGGTTTCGACTTTCTCTGGGAAAACGGGTTCGATTTTGATTATGTAGTCGGCGATATGGATTCGACCAGGTACGGGCATGCGATAGCTGAATTGCCTGAAGAAAAAGTGGTTATTGCGCCGACGGAGAAAGACGAGACCGATACGGAACTGGGGCTCCACTTTCTCAAGAAGCGCGGTATTGAAACAGTGATTATGATCGGCGGTGGAGGCGGCCGTTTGGATCATCTTTTAGGAATAGTTGCACTTTTTGATCGAGAAATTCGGCCGGATGAGTGGTACACTCGTAATGAGGGAGTAATCTCAATCGACCGTCAAAAATCGTTTCGACGCTTGAAGGGTAAAACCGTATCGCTTTTTCCAGTCGGCAGTGAAACCTGCACGATGCACAGCAGCGGCTTAAAATGGCCGCTGGATGAACTCGTATGGCAGCGCGGCAGCGCCGGAATAAGCAACGTGGTGGTATCAGACGAAGTAGTGTTGAAGCCGAAGACCGGAAGATTGCTGTTTATATACCCCCTGTAGCAACTACAAAAGAAAGCAGAAGCCGATGGAACAGAAAAACTGGGTTATGGAAAAACTCGCCCGCTCGCTAACCGAAAAGGAGCGCCGGCAGTTTCTTAAGCAAATTCATGCCAGCCTGCGGGATGATGCCGCCGAGCAGCACAAGCTGGACCGGGTGGACACTTCTCAGGAAGAGATAAAAGTGCGTCTGCGGCAGGAGATCCGCAGGATGTCTCCCTTCCGCTATATTGTACTGTTGATAAAAAAGATATTCAGCGGCAAAACTATCGAACAGGTGGTGCTCGACTACAAGCTGAACCGGCTGCGGCATATTGTGCGGCAGAAAGAGCCCGGTTTGGTGAGCTTTGAAACGCGTACCCTTAAACCCCTCATGGCCGAAAAGGTGTTTGACCTGTTCATATACACTATTCCGCTGAAAAACTTCTTTGAAAAGCTGTGGAAAGAGGAACGGGAGATCGGTAATTTCCACCAGCTGGTGTACAATATCATTGAACGACAGATCGGCGTAGAAGTGGAAACCTGCTACGATCTGCTGCCGCTTGAGGAGATGGTAAAGCTGTATCGGGCCAGCGGCTCTAAGGATGCGATTATTCAGGAGACCAATACCCGTCTAGATAAATATATTGAATCGATTGATAAGAGCCATTTTCAGCGGATCGAAGAGATCCTGGCCCCGTTTTATCATCTGAGGGATTTAGTTCTGTTTCCCTTCTCCCGGTTTTTCGGTATGTTCCACGGCACCATTCGTCCCGACAATCCTGAATATCAGCCACTGTTCCAGAAAACCTCGGCGGTCGCTATGCTGGATGAGCTCGAAGAACTCTACTACGCGTTGTATAACGCCGCGCAGACCAAAGTCTCCCGCCATTTCGATGCCGATACCGTCCGAGAAATTTTTGACACCCTGTACCCCCAGCAGGCGCCAGAGGCTGAGGCGGAGCAGCATGCCTCCGGTACATCGGAGGAGGAGCGGGAAAGCGATGTTGATACCGATGCGGAGAAGTTTATCGGCGACATAGAACGCTTAATCGACAGTGCCGATGAGTTCTTAAAAAAGGTGCCCCTTCCCCAGTTGATCAGGGCCTTTAAGGAAGACCCGTACTATCGCCTGGTGGTGTATTTTCCGCGGATTGATGCGGTCTCCTTTTATCGTACTATGAAGAAGCTGACAATGCGCGGAGAAATTCATGAGAAGATCGCGGAAGTGCGTAAAGAGGCTCTGGCTCAGGAGCGGGGTGAACTCTTCAGGAATGTAAAAATGCGGGCTTTACATTTCTACCGCTCTTACTCTTCGATCGATTACGAAAAACTCGGCATACCGCCGTTTCGTTATTACCAGGCCTTGTTGGTGCTGTTTAATTTTCTGTCGACCTTTTACCGTGGCAATATTCAAAAGGTACTGCAGCTGCTCGACGGTATGATTTCTGAACAGGACCGTATTACCCGTGAGCGTCTGTTGAAACACTCCTCTGCATGCGAAGATGGGTTGTATAAGATATCTGAACTCGACGATTCGATGTCTCCGGACCAGGACGACGGGAAAAAATTTCAGAAACTGCGGTTCGAAAACAAGCTCGATCCTGTACAGCAGCGCATTTATCAGGCAATTGTAATCAAAAAAGACCGGGAGGCGTCGGAGCTCGTCACTCAGGGACGGGAGGCCGCCCGGGGAATACGTCTGTTGTTTCAGGATTTTCTCGAGAACCGTGAACCGCAAATCGTGGCGAATATGGAAAAACGGTACCTGCTGCAGGGGCAGGCGCTTACGCTGAAGGAAGTCCTAAGGCAGAATGTAGACCGCATACTGCTGCTCGAGTTAATACTGAATCAGTTGGACCAGATCAGAGATGAAACGGGTTTTGATGAAGTTGCGCTTTGATGCGATTCATCGTTTCGATTGGACTCTCTACCAGTACCCGTTTGCCGGCTATTAAATCGGCAATACCCGTTTCACGGGGATAGCGCGGGATGATATGCAGATGCAGATGTTTGATGCTTGCTCCGGCCGGTAAGCCCATGTTGAATCCAATGTTATAGGCGCTCGGGGAATATATCCGGTCGAGGATTGTCAGGAAGCGCCGCTGCAGGGTATGCAGCTGCTCCTCTTCGTGCGGGGTAAGGGCCCGGATGTCGGTTATGTGCCGGCGCGGCGCGATCAGCAGATGACCGGGATTGTACGGGTACAGGTTGACTGTGACTATGAACTGTTCATTTTCCCATACAGTCAGGTTCTGTACCTCATTGGAACTTTCCGAAATTAAACATAAAATACAGCCCTTCGGTTTCGGCGTCTTCAGATACGCCATTTTTTCAAAGTTAAAGAAGTATTCGCTCAAATTCTATTCAGTCTCCTGTGTGGCTGATTCGAGCAGATCGATCTGCGGAAGCAGGTCTTCGAACTCGCCCGTCTCTCCCAGAGCCATGTATTGGATGAGCCCGGGATATTCGGTAAACAGCTGGCCGTATTTACGAAGTACTTCGAGTTTTGACTCTTGGCTCACCACCCATTCCCGCTCCCTCTCGAGAGTGGCGGTTTCCGTCTCCTGTCTGGTTTGCAGCAGGTCGAAATAGTATGAGCGGGCTGCCTGGTAAAGCTGAATGTCCGGTACGGTCAGCTGAGTGAGAGCGGCAGACTGGAGTGCTATGAAGGGCAGTTCCTGCTGGATTCGATCGATAAGGGCCTGTTCGAAAGTGGCGGTTTTGAACTCTTCTACAGAGACATCCTCGTTACGACTTATACGATTCTCTATATAGTTGCTGATTCCGGAGTTTATGCGCTGCTCGATTTCCAGATAATAGTCGTCAAGAGTCTCCGCCGTCAGTGACTCTTCCTCCACTAAACGGGGTAGTTCCTCCGGCTGCAGTGAATAGGTGAGAGAAATTCTCAAGGTGTATTCAAAAGCTACAGCTGCCTCAATTGCCTCTGCATAGACCTTGCCCGAGGGAAGGCTGCCGCTTTTCTGTAGCTCCACCGAACGCGGTACAACCGGTATCTTATGCAGGGTCATATTAGTGGGGATGAGCGCTTCCCAGCGCCAGTTGAAGCGGCCCGGCTCCAGGACCTCCTGTTCGTATCCGGAGGTTTTTGTGAAGACTACTCCATAGGTATTCTCTTCTAGCTGAAACTGTATCCAGCCAAAGTAAAATGCCGCACCGCCGACCAGAATAATGAAAATAAGAAAAAGAAACAGTTTTACTTTCATGGGAGACTACTCCTTTGCATGACTCAATTCAAGCAGCTGCTGCAGTTGAGATATATCGCTAATTATAGCGTCAGATTGCAGGGATTGTACAAGCGAATTTTCCACGCGCAACCGTAAAGACCGCCGGTCACCGGCAAATAATGCGGTTTTGCATCCGCACGCGGAGGCGGTATAGATATCGTTTAGCATATCGTTGCCGACATACAGAACCTCATTCGGACTGATTGCGTACCCTTTTTTGAGGGTGTCGAGTAAGGGATCGAACATACGGGTAGAGGGCTTTGCCCTGCCGAGCTGATACGACCATACCAGCAGATCGCTTTGAAAGCCTGTCGCTTCGAGAGAAGTACCGCACAGGGTCTCAATAATGAGCGGGGTGTAAAACTGGGCATTCGATACAATGCCCAGCGGAAAACCGGCCTGTGAAAGATTCCGGAGTGTAGGGGCTGCGTGTGGCATCAGCCACGTAGGATTTGCCGACAGTTCATACTCGAGAGCCAGTTTGATGAGGCGGTAGGCGTCCAACTCGGTATGCCGCGTCTCTTCCAATTCATACCAGATCCTCTGCCATATATCGAGAATATGTACTTCAGGGTAGTCAATTCCAGCCTGGCGGAGGTCAGCATGACGCGATTTTATTGTGCCCATGTATAGTTTAGTGCACACTTCATTAAACTTCTCAAAGGAATTGGAGGGAGTCACACCTATTGTGTCGAAGGCGTGTGCAAAACTGAAGGCCTTCGCGAGCCGTGCAGGAGCATCAGCTGTATGCGCTGCATTGGTTGCACTCCCGACCTCGCCGCTGCCGGATATAAGCAGAGTGCCGTAGATATCGAATACAACTGCCTTGATGCCCGCTAATGGGGCTATGCGTGCTTCGGTGTCGGTAGGTATGGGAGTGAGAGGCTGGGTTACGCTTTGGATCAATGCCTGCCATTCGTTCCAATAGTTGTAGAGTGCTGCTTTGATTTCGGTATGCGGAATTGCTGGTTTCATCATCACTGTTGTAACTATTGTAAGATGGGAGCCCATTAAAAGGCAAGCTTTAGAAACAGTGAAAAATAGAACTATCAGTCTATGACAAACGGCTGGGTTGCTGTTACTATTAGATGATATGAATCCTTGGCGTTTGCGCACAATAGCCGGACTTGTCTCACTCTACCTGTTTTTCTGCACGATAGTGGTTACTATGCTGTTTGTTGTGGGCAACTACCAGTCGTTCCTCGAAAGCACTAACACCTTTCTGTTGAATCTGTTGGAGTGGACTCTCTTCGTTTTTTGTATCTCTGATTTGTACTACATTATCTTTTATTTTTACGATCTGGTGAAGCGGAAGCGGCGTGATCGAAGACGGGTAAGGCTGAAGGGTTTGATCTGGTCGAGCTTCGGATTTGCGTACGGGATAGTATTGCTATTTGCCCTAAATATGATTTTGACCTGGCTGAACATGTAAGGAGGACGGAGAGTATGAAGCTGCAGGCGGTGCGAGGGGCGGTGCAGATTGCGTCGAACAGCGCAGGCGAGATAACACAGGGAACTCAGCAGATGATGCAGACCCTGGTCGAAGAGAATCAGATCGAGGAGC
>CAZAMY010000191.1:0-5413 GCA_964485995.1 uncultured Sediminispirochaeta sp. | reverse complement strand
TGAACTGTACGGCATCATCCGCGATCTCCTCCTCCTTCTCGTCGGGTACGTTTGACAAGGTGACCATTTCTATGTCCAATACATAGCCGCGGCCGTGCTCGCTTCCGTAGCCCGCCGAGAACGACGCGCCTACATTGAATAGTCCGTCGGATTCTTTGTTTGCGGTTGCACCCCGTTTTGCCCTGGCCGGGTGCAGAGGGTACATTCCGCCGTATTTTTCCTCGAGATAGTCATCCGCCGCATCGAACAGTGCTTTCAACTTCTTATCAAAATTGGATAATGAATGATGTTCCATACCCAAAAGATAGTAAGGAAGCAGGCTGCCCGACAAGCGGTTCTAGTGTAATATCGCAGCTATGCAACCTTCATTGCCGCCCATTTCTTCCACTGATACCACTGTTCGGGGAAGCGGGTCACATATTTCTGCCATAAGTGCAGCGCCCGGGTAGCGGTCTTATTAGCCGCCCGGCCGTTATTAATTGGTTCACAGATAAGGGTAAACCGTTTCGGAGATACTCGTTTCAGGAAAATTCCGACTACCGGGGCTCCTGAGCGCTGTGCCATAAGATCAAGGGTGTTGTCAAAGAAGAGGGTTTTGTCGAACAGCCGGATGGTCCGTCCCCGCTTTTTACGCCAGGCATCCACCTCGTCACACTCGGTCATCAGCAGACGGTTCGTCTGTAGACTTTCCAGAGCCCGCCCGTACACGGACTGCCCGTCAGCCGAACTGATCAAATCGGCACCATAAGCAGCAGCCCGCTTCTTGAGTGATTTCGCCAAATGCGGTGTCTGACACTCCAGAATTACACTTACCGGATACCCCTTCAGGGCTAAAACCCAGGGTATAAACTCGACTGCGCCCCAGTGGGCCGTTACCAAAATAACGCCCTTGTTGCGTTGGAGCGCTTCGTCCAGGATATGCGTATTCTGCATGGTAAAGCGGCGGTCTACCAGTCGGCGGATATCTTCGACACTTTTAAACGCCGAGTACATCTTTTCGAAGTAGTGAGCAAAAATCCCTTCGAAAGTGTGCCGGTAAATCTTTTTGAGCTCTCTGTGCGTCTTGCTCTGCATCATGTCCCTGATATTGTGTTCGATCAGACGCTTTTCCTTACGCTTGATTAAATAGTAGAGTTTTCCAATGAGCTGCATGTACACATAGCCGGCGCTGTAGGGTAACAGCCTAAACAGGAACACATTCCATCTCAATTGAAAGAATTTGGACAAGTTAAGTTTCATCTCACTCCTCCTTGGCAGGTTAAATTTTGATATAATAAGACTTTCGTAGATGATAATTCTCACCTGCTACTGAGGTATTGGCAAGCATTTTTTATTTGCATACTAGAAGAGGAGTAAAATAATGTATTTTTGCGCTATCAGCGAGTAAAGGTATTTTCCACGCGTGACAAGTCTTTCACCGCAGGCCCGTCTTTTCCACCCTCCTGTATAAGATGGGAAAAGACCCGCTTAAAAGCCTTCACAACCCGCGGAGCGAACTGGCTCCCCGATAAGATGCTGATTCTATGGAGCGCCTCTTGGGGTGAAAGCCCTTTCCGATAAGGGCGGGTCGAGGTGATGGCATCGTAGGCATCCGCGACACTCACTATTTGTGCTTCGATTGGGATTTCATTCCCTTTCAGTCCGTCCGGATAGCCTGATCCGTCGTACCATTCATGATGATTTCTTATGATATAGAGATGGTCTTTTAGAAAGCTTATGGGTTTTACGATTTCAGCACCCTTTAAGGGATGCTGCTTGATGATATTGTATTCTGAGACAGTCAGATTTTTCGGTTTACGCACAATTGACTCGGAGATGCCGATTTTACCAACATCGTGTAGCAGACAGCCGATACGCAGGTACTCCAGCCGCCGCTCGTCGAGGGAGAGCTCCCGGCCGATGCGGACCGAGAGTTCGGATACCCGTTCGGAGTGACCACGGGTGTAGGCGTCCTTCTCTTCAATTGCCTGAACCAGTGCCCTAACGGTGTTCAGGTACCCGCTCTCTATCTCTTCCTTCAACTGGGCTTTGTGCAGCGTTTCAGCGATCGTATTGGTAAAAATCGACAGTTCATCCAAATCCCGGGGAGTTACATTCTTGGTACTCTTCAGCCGGTCGGCACCGACTATTCCGATTACTCTGTCACCGGTTCTCAGGGGCGCAATTATGAAAGAAGACACATCGAAATTTGTTAAAATCCGGTTCGTGAGGTGAAGACCCGCCGAGAAGGGATCCTTCACATACACCGGCCGGGCATGCTGGAATACTCTGGCGATAATATTCTCTTTTCGGTTCAGGGGTATACGATAGCCGTGCAGATACCGATCGATGGCCTCGGGATTATCACCGATTGCATATTTGAACTCCAGATAACGCTGGTCATTATCCACCAGCATGATGATAGCGCGGTCAAAATCGAGCACCTCTACCATCGACTTCATGGTGGCCTTGAGAATCTCTTCGGAATTATCCTGGGATACCAGCATATTCGAGGCAATATTGACCGCCCGCAGTTTTTCCACCTTGTCATACAGTTCGTGGTTCAGGCGGTTCACCTCATCATACTGTTTTTTCAGAGCCAGTTTATCGCTTTCGATCTGCTCCAGTGCCGATAGGAGCTGAGTTTTGCGGGTGTGAAAGATGTTTAGAAGATGATAAGGTCGCCAGCTATTGTTCTGGAATTTCAAATTGAACTGACAATAGGGGTCCCCCCTGAAGAAGCAGTACGGCTCATCAACCTTGGCTGGGCCGAGCCCCCAAATGGTAGGAATGGCCGAATAGATACCGCGGTTGAAACTGCAGATATCCTTCGACAAAATCCGGTTCTCCTTCCAGTGCAGCCGCACGACTGCTCTGGAGGGGGAGCTGTAGATAGTTTCCATGATCTTTGTATAGTTGAACTGTGAATTGATGTGGTTTATACGCTTCAAAAGACCGGTCGGTCCGCTGAAGGTGGCTAAAAAGAACTTTTGAATATATCCGAACTCTTTATTCGTAATGGAAGAGCTCCCGATCTTATAGGGAGCTTCTTGATCACCCAGAATAATCCGGGCGTTTTCGAATATTTTAACAATCAGTTCACTGGTTACCCAGTTGTTCTCGTCGGTCAGTACCGTCTCCGGCGAGCTCTCCGCGTCATAAGGGGCGGGAAGATTCTTGAATAAAAGCGCAGCCTTATCGGGGACCTCGCGAAGCACATAGTCATACACCACCCTGATATTCATGCAGTTGACTTCGTTGTGGCGCTCTATGCTTTTTCTGTAAGGCATCCGAGTTTTTAAAACCTCTTCGTGAGGTACTCGTCCCGGGTTATCGATTGAATAGTTTCAAGATCGGCAATATTCAAATAGGTTCGTGCAAACTCAAACACCTGCCGATACGAAAAGCGGTAACCGAATTTTTCGAAGAACCCGCCGAGTACCTTTTTTGGTCTCATTAAAGAGTATCGGCAGCTCACCTCTAAAATCGGTAGTGATTTTTCTTCACAAATTAATTCGATTTCGTCCGCATTCAACACCAGCATTGGCCGGTACACCGAATAGCCCTCCGGCATCGTGAGAAAAATATAAAATCGCTGTGAAATCTCCAAAAAACGCTCTTCAGAATACACTTCGGAATGGGTGGACGAATCGGCCAGGGAATCGCCCACCAGCCGGTTGAGTGCATATCCGGCCAGGTCCCACAAGCTGTGTCCGGACACCAGCACGATATCCCGGGGCGGCCGCTTTACCAGCGAAAACACTTCCGGCAGTGCCTGCTTGCGCAGGTTCTGACAAGGTCGGCATGGATTCTCGGCCTCATCGAGTACCGAATCATCAACATCGGATTTACGATAGGTAATATCCACCCCTGCGGGCGTCCAATACTCCCTGAGTGTACGTTCGAACTCATCAGTGTATCGATGCCGCGGAAAGGCGTAGGTAAATGCCAGCAGCTCAAAATTGTACTTCTCTTTCACCGCGTTCAGCAGTTCGAGCATTGCAGAAGAGTCCTTCCCGGCAGAAAAAGTTACCGCCAGCAGTTTTCCGTCCATCTGCTCAAGATACTCTCGATTCAAACTCTCCCACTTTTCAAGTACATGTGTATACTTCACTGCTTACCCTCTCCAATTTTGATCTGTCGACAAGATAGCCCGGTCCCTGTCCTCTTCGCACACCTGCAATTCCACCGTATCCAAAGCTGTAGTCTTCGGTAATGATATTCTGCGCCAGTAGATGCCGATCGTAAGATCCGTCGATGTATACCGGATCGCTCATCAGCGAAGCGGCCACCCGCCCCAAAGCAGACAGAATTCCGGTTTCACCCACATGGCAGCCCAGTTGATAGCGAATACCGTACTTCTCCGCTGTTGCGGCCATTTTCAAGCTGCGCAGCAGCCCGCCGTGCTTTGAAAGCCGGATATTGATCATGCCAAAAGTACCGTCTTTGGCAATCTGGTCGAGATCCTGAAAGGTCACCGCAGATTCATCGGCAACATAACAGATTCCGTCACTTTCAGGAGCCCCGGCCAGGCGATGCATCTCATCCCCACTGCGCCCGAGCGGCTCTTCCACCAGCGAGATACCGTGATCTTTGATTATTTTGAGCTGTTCGAGGGTCTCTTCCACACTCCAGGCAGCGTTCGCATCAACTCGGATATCATACTCATCCCCGAGTATCCGGCGGGCTGTGTGCAGAACTGAGCGGTTGTACTCGCTGTTACGGGCCAGCTTGATCCGCAAATTGCCGATTCCGGCCTGGGTGTAGGCCCCGAGCATCTTCTCGGCAGCCTCAGGCGGCAGCATCGGCAGCGTCCCTCCGTACCGCAGTTCATTCCTCTGGGGCTCACGTCCGAGAAGAGTATACACATCGACCTTGTGCTGCTGACAGAAGATATCCAGCAGTGCAGCTTCTACTGCACAGAGCAATGGTAGTTCGGTTGCCGGCCAATCCGGTGAAAGCACGTTTTCGGAGATATCCGCTAAGCTCGAACTGTTGGAATGGTCCAACCTCTCATATATCGATGCGACCGTCCTGGCGATTTCACCGGCCTCTGCGGCGCTCGTACCGGTCACGTACTCGCGGGCAACCGCCTCACCGAATCCGGTAATGCCGTCGGCGGATAGTTCCACAATCAGCGAGTCGGAGGCCAGCCGCTTGGCCTGAGAATGGGCAAACTCCAATTTGAAGGGTATAGTAAGGGCATGAACCCGTATCTGCGGTTTTTTCATGCTGCGTATTGTATACCGGCCGCCCAGATAAATAAAGCAATTTTATCCGGGCGTCGCCGCGGGCATCGCCGTGCCGCCCAGCTTATTGCTGGTCGTCCTGCTTGGACTCCTTTTTTTTCTTCTTACGATGATTCTGGGTTTCACTATACAGCCGCGTAATCAGATTCTTATATTTCTCCTGTATGTACTGCCGCTTGACTTTG
>CAZAMY010000190.1:0-5422 GCA_964485995.1 uncultured Sediminispirochaeta sp. | reverse complement strand
CTTACCATATCGGCGGTTACTCTGACATCATCCCACATATTGCTTCACTCCTTATCTTTCATATGCGTTACATCATACTAGTTTGGCTAAGTTTTCGCAAAATTTTTGCCTTCTTTGAATTTTATAATTACTATTCATAGCAAGATAATACTTACGGAGGCTCTCCGATGACAAAAAGATATCCACGCCTTATTACAATTCTATTCTTTCTACTTATCCTGATCCTGCTGGCCGGCTGTTCGCGACCATCTCAACCGGAGACACCCTCCGAATCAGCGCAAGCGGCACAGCCTCTGGCAGTCGAAGCCCTCGAGGTGACTAAGGGAACGCTCATCAGCGAAATCAAGGGCTCCGGGACCATATCCGGAGTCAGAGAGGCGCTGGTAGTAAGCCAAACCCAGGGAATCATCGAAGCGGTGAGTTTTGAACTGGGTAAGCAGGTAGCTAAGGATGATGTACTGGTACAGGTAGACTCCGAAATTGCCCGCTTAAATATGGAGCAGGCCAGAGAGCAGCTGGAGAATGCCCGCATCGACTATCAGACAAAAGAGAACTTGGTGGAAAAAGGCGGTGCATCCCGCGCCGATCTGCTGCGAGCCCGCAGCGCCCTCCGCGGCGCTGAGGCCAGGTACAAACAGACCCAAAAGGCCTTCGAAGAC
Source organism: uncultured Sediminispirochaeta sp. (assembly GCA_964485995.1). Classification (GTDB taxonomy): domain Bacteria; phylum Spirochaetota; class Spirochaetia; order DSM-16054; family Sediminispirochaetaceae; genus DSBN01. The sequence continues at coordinate 4,763 of CAZAMY010000190.1, read as the reverse complement.
TGTTCCATCACCTCTCCAATTTCCGGGTTTATTGCTGAAAAACAACCTACTGCCACCATCGGCAACTTTCTTTCGCCCGGTATGCAGGTAGCCAAGGTGGTCGACCTCTCTACTCTCCGGCTGCAGATATCGGTCGGAGAAGGGGTAATCGGACAATTCCGTGAAGGCAGCCAGGCCTCGGTAATTATTCCGGCCGCCTGTGGAGGCGAATCGTATGGAGCGGAGGTAGTGGCAATCGCCGCCGGCAGCGACCCCGGAACCGGCAGCTATCCGGTGATACTCCAGTTCGAAAACACCTGCGGTCCGGCAGTAAAATCCGGCATGTCCGCCGAGGCGACTATACTACCTACTGTTGAAGCCGAACATCTCATCATCCCCTCATCGGCACTTGCCAGAAGAAACGGAGAAGATGTAGTGTTCGTAGCCGACGAGGGAAAAGCCCGGGTGCAGCCGATTCAGGCTGGGCGCAGAATAGGGAACCGGGTCGAGGTTCTTGAAGGGCTGCAGGCCGGCGATCTTCTGATAATCTCCGGCATAACCAGTCTCAGTGATGGTGACACGGTGAATTCAACTACGATCGGTGAAAGCGGGAGCCGGCAATGAGTATAGGTTCTTTTTCAGTCCGTAATCCGGTATTAATCAATATTCTTATGGTGACTCTGTTGGTTCTAGGTATTTTCAGCGTGGTGCGACTGCCGAAGGAACAGTTTTCCGAAGTACCCTTCTTCTGGGCCAATATCATAGTTCCCTACCCCGGGGTCTCGGCCGAAGACGTAGAGGAAACGGTTACCGTCCCCGTCGAAAACCAGTATAGAGACATCGAAAGCCTCAAGCGGATTCAGTCGGTCACCAGCGAAGGTCTTTCGGTGGTCAGAATCGAATTCGACGATGGAATATCGGAAAGAGAATTCGATAAACTCTTTCAGGAGGTACAGACCCGCTTCAGTAAGGTAGACCTGCCGGAGGGAGCCCTTCAGGAGGAGATCGACGATTTTTCGGCTGCTGATTTCCTGCCGGTTATCGAGGTTATCCTCAGCGGCAATGTTGAATACGACACCCTCAATGCACAAGCTGAACAGCTCGAAGAGCGGCTCCAGAATGTTTCAGATGTCTCGAATATCGAAGTCGTTGGCAGCCGCGACCGGCAAATCCTTATCCAGGCGGATGCCCAGAAACTGGAAGCTCTGGGAATTCCCATCGACTCGGTGATTAACACCGTTAGCCAAAGCAATACCACCGTACCGGGAGGCACCCTCAGAACCCCCAACCGTGAATATCTCTTGCGAACGGTCGGGAAGCTGCAGGAGCCGGATCAGTTCGAACGGCTGATAGTCCGCACCACCCGCAGCGGATCGGTGCAGGTCAGCGATGTAGCCACCGTACGTGAAATCTACGATACTGAGGGAACCCGGGCACGCTTCAATGGTGTCCAATCGATAAACTTCAAGATTTCTAAAGTCTCCGGCGGAGACAGTCTTACAGTAACCGGCGGTGTAAAAGAGGCTGTTGACCAGTTTCAACAGGAGCTGCCGAGCGGAATGAACATAACCGTGTTCAACGACTCAACGGTTCAAATCAAAGACAGTATCAATACACTGCTGAATAACTTTCTGATGGGTTTCATCCTGTTGGTGATTATCCTGTTCCTGTTTATCGGGCTTCGCAATGCACTCATCACGGCAATCGGCATCCCCGTAACTTTTGCAATTACCTTTCTGCTGCTCGAATATATGGGCGAGAGTCTGAACACCAATACACTGTTCGGACTGGTATTGGTCCTCGGATTGATTGTGGACCATGCAATCGTGATTATAGAAAACAGCTACCGGCTGCAGCAGGAGGGGCTGTCACGAATTGACGCCGCGATAGAAGGAACCAATCAGGTTGTTTGGCCGGTGGTTGCCGCCACCGCAACCACCATTGCGGCCTTTCTTCCTCTGATGATTCTGCCCGGCACTATCGGTAAGTTTCTGCGAGTTATTCCGTTAACAGTGTCGGTGGCACTGTTCGCCTCTACCTTCGAAGCACTGGTGTTTCTGCCGGTGCATTTTGCGGACTGGGCCAGCAAATCAAAGAAAAAAACCAAACGCTTTTTTGAAGTCCTCCGCAGCCGCTATCAAAAACTGCTTTCAGCCCTGTACACGCGCAGAAAGCGCACCGTACTGGTGATGGTCATCGTCATGATCTTTCTGCTCGGCTTAACCGGCACGGTGCAGCAGGACCTGTTCAGTGCCGAAGATTATTCTCTCTTCTACATTGATATCGAAATGCCGGCCGGAACTCCGCGCGAGAAAACCAACACCATCGTCGCACAGTTCGAGGAAAGACTGCTGCCGATGATCGGCGAGGGAGAAGTGCTGGCTGTCAACAGTACCATCGGCTTTGCCGAAGGCGGATCCAGCACAACCGGCAAGAGCAATGTAGCCGAAATTATTGTCGACCTAAAAGAGCGCGACCGCGGACGAACCCGTTCTATTAACGCTATAATCCGCGACGTTGAACAACTGAGTGCAGATATTCCCGGGCCAGAGAAAGTCCGCTACAGAAAGGCAACCACCGGTCCTCCCACCGATCCGCCCATATCCTTCAGGGTTCAGGGTGACAACTACCAGCGGCTCATCGACATCTCACGAGCAGTTCAACAGAAGCTGACCGAATACCCGGAGCTGTACAACATCAGTGACAATATCGAGAGCGGAACCCCGGAGCTCAGAGTCAGGGTAAACCAGTCGCAGGCAGCCCGGTACGGGCTCAGCACCGCCGCGGTGGGCCGCTACATCCGCAGCTCTATCGACGGGGTCACTGCAACAACGATATTCAAGGAAAACGAGGAGATAGATGTGCTAGTGCAGTACAATGTCGGCAGCATCGACTCGGTGTACCAGCTGCAGCAGCTCAAAATCCCCACCCCCAGCGGGAATTTGGTGCCGTTTAACTCGATCTGTACCATCGAAGAATCTTCAGGAATTGCATCAATCAAGCGCATCGACGGAAAGCGTGAGGTCACAATTGAGGCCGAAGCCTACAACGAGGAACGCATACGGCAGATCAATGCCGAGATCGAGCAGTTCTACAATCGCACCTTCGCACCTTCCGACTCTCGTACCGAGTTCTTAGTAGGCGGAGAGTTTGCCGAGTTCAACAACCTGTTGATCCAGATTCTGCGGATTTTCCTGATAGGGGTCTTTCTCATCTACATTATTTTGGGAACCCAATTCCGCTCTTACGGACAGCCCTTCCTGATTCTGTTCTCGGTTCCCTTTGCTTTCGCCGGGGTTATCCTTTATCTGGTCTTGTCCGGCACGCCTTTCTCCACAACCGTTATGTACGCCGGAGTAGCGCTGGCAGGAATCGCGGTAAACGACTCTATCGTTCTGATCAGCTTCATCAACAATCTGCGCGAAGAGAACTACAGCACCTTCGATGCGGTCCTGCGCGCTTCGACTACCCGTCTCAGGCCGATTTTACTGACCACATTTACCACCATCGCCGGTCTCATCCCGACCGCTATCGGTATAGGCGGACGATCAGTAGTCTGGGGACCGATGGCCAGCACCATAATCTTCGGCCTCATATTCTCAACCATCACCGCTCTGCTGTTCATCCCCTGTCTGTACGGAATATTCGACGATATAAAGCAGTTTCGACTAAGACGCCGCCAAAGCAGAATCGAAAAGCGGCAGGCAAAGATCAGCACCTAAACGTAATCCAACGGCCGGCCTGGAATGGCCGGCCATTTTTTATTAACTTTTTACTCAACTATTAGTATTTTTACAGTACTTATCAGCCTAAAGGAGACAGTGCTATGTTTCGTGACTACAAAGTATATAAAGCGGATAAACTCCCGAAGTTTCCGATGCAGTTTACAGATGAACAGTGGCGGAAGATTCTGAACCCGAAGCAATATGCCATTTTACGGCGAAAAGCAACCGAGAGTCCTTTTACCGGGGAGTATTACAGCAATCATCAGCGGGGCATTTACTACTCGGCGGCCTCTGCACAGCCGCTGTTTCACTCGGACGCAAAATTCGACTCCGGTTCGGGCTGGCCGAGCTTTTATGAGCCGATTTCCCCGGATGCAGTGATTCTGGTTGAGGATCACAGCCACGGTATGTACCGGGTCGAAGTCGTGGACAGCCAGTCCGGCTCGCACCTGGGACATCTGTTCTCGGATGGTCCGGAGCCGACGGGGTTACGCTTCTGCATCAACTCCAGATCCCTCATCTTCGTACCGGAAGGTGGCGAAGCTCCCCAGTCGCCCTCGCCAGCGGATATCTAAATTCCGGTTGAAACTGGTCCGACCAGTTTGCTACTCTTTATATATGCATCTATACTATAGTATAGTGCGTACATAGGAGCTTTTACATGAAGACTATTCTGCTGGTGGACGACTCTTTCATTGCTCGTCACGGTATTAAAACCCTTTTGTCAGGAGAGGACTACTCCTTAGTTGAGGCCAAAGGCGGACAGGAAGCTTTGGAACTGATAAAAAGTGAAACACCTCAGATAATACTGCTCGATCTGCTGATGCCGCATCCTGACGGCCTGGCAGTGCTGGAAGAGTTGAAGCAGCAAGCTCACGCCCCGCCGGTCATTGTACTTTCTGCAGATATTCAAGAAACAACACAACAACGCTGCTACGCTTTGGGAGCGGCTAATTTTCTGCGAAAACCTCCCCGCCGCGAAGATCTTATTTCTGCTATCGAGGAACTCGTTTAATGTCGCAATACCGCTCTGTTCACATCCCTGATTTACAACAAGAA
>CAZAMY010000189.1:0-5438 GCA_964485995.1 uncultured Sediminispirochaeta sp. | reverse complement strand
GGTACTCGGTGCAGTCGGCCGCGTACAGATGGATGTACGCGAGGTCGAGCTGCTTCCGGGAGTTGATCGGGTAATACCGATTTCAAAGCCTTATAAACTGGCCTCACGTGAACTCAAACCGGAGGACACCATAGTAAAAATTGGGCCGGTCCGCATCGGAAACGGGCGTATTGCCGTTATTACCGGGCCTTGCGCCGTGGAGAGCCGTGAGCAGATGATGGAAGCGGCGGCCTTTGCCCGGGAAGCTGGAGCGGTGATGCTGCGCGGCGGTGCCTTCAAACCACGGACCTCCCCCTATTCATTCCAAGGCTTGGGCGAAGAGGGGCTGAAAATACTCAAAGAGGCCGGTGAGGCCTACGGTATGCCGGTTGCCACAGAAATTGTGGGCACTGATTATGTGGACATGTTCGACGAATATGTCGATGTAATTCAGATCGGCGCCCGTAATATGCAGAACTTTGAACTCTTAAAACGGGTCGGTGCCCTCGGGAAACCGGTCATTTTGAAGCGCGGGCTGGCGGCCACAATTGAAGAGTGGCTGATGGCCGCCGAATACCTCATGGCTCATGGAACCGATGACGTCATACTCTGCGAACGCGGTATCCGTACTTTTGAAACCTACACCCGCAACACCCTCGACCTGTCGGCTATACCGGTAGTGAAGAAACTGAGCCACTTGCCGGTACTGGTCGATCCCAGTCACGGAACCGGTATCAGGGGCAAGGTTGCACCAATGGCCTTGGCCGCAGTGGCCGCCGGCGCCGACGGACTGATGGTGGAGATGCATCCGCACCCCGATTCTGCTCTGTCCGACGGTCCGCAGTCTCTGTTCCCCGAACAGTTTGAGCGGCTGATGCGGGATATTGAGGCTATCGCCCCTGTTTTAGAGAAGGAGTTGGAGCGAATTCCGGTGCGCTCGACTCTCTCTGCAGCCGGTGCGTGGCAGAAGGGTGAATCCGGGGGCACTCCGGATGCCGAGGTCGCTTTTCAGGGCGTGCGGGGAGCTTACAGCGAATCTGCGGTGGAGCGCTTTTTCGGTGAAGGGTATAAGGCGGTGCCCTGCGACACCTTTGCCGATGTGTTCAAATCGGTGCTGCAGGGGAAGGTCGGATACGGTGCCGTTCCTATTGAAAACTCATTGGCCGGTACGGTTCATGAAGTACTGGACTTGCTGCTGCAGTATCCGGACATCCGTCTTATCGGAGAACAGAAAATTCGCATTATTCACAGTCTCATATCCGTAAAAGGTGCCTCCCTCGGGGGGCTCAAAAAGGTGTTCAGTCATCCACAGGGCTTAGCACAGTGTTCCCGTTTTTTTGATGAGCACCGGGAAATTGAGCGGATACCATTTTTCGATACTGCTGGAGCGGTAGCCCATGTTGCTGAAATGCAGGACCCTACCCTGGGAGCCATTGCCGGTCGTGAAGCTGCAAAAGTGTATGATATGGAAGTCCTGAAAGAGGGGATAGAAAATAATCCCCGTAATTACACCCGTTTTTTTATCATCGCGCGGGAAGAGACCGCTTCTACCCGCAGCCCGAACCGGGCTGCGCTGGTTTTTTCGACTAAGGACAAGCCCGGCGCGCTGTTTCAGGTGCTCAAGATACTGGCTGATTACGGCTTGAATATGAAGAAGCTCGAATCTCGACCCATTCAGGGCAAGCCCTGGAATTACATGTTCTTTGTTGCGGTAGATCTTCCGGCCGATCGGTCGGTCCTTACTGAAGCAATCGAGAAAATGGCGGGGTCAGCTGTAGATGTGCGCCTCTTGGGGCATTACTGCGTGCAGGGCGAGTAAGCGGCTGACTCTGCGTCCGCTGTCTGGCTATTCGCCGGTTTTTACCCCCAGCTTTTTCAGCTGTTCCTCTTCCTCTTTATTGGCTACATATTCATGTTTTTTCTGATTGGCCTTGACGACCGCATTCTTCAGAGCGGTAATCTCTATTTTGATGCCTTTTATGAAGGTTCGCTGGGCCCGGGGCGTTTCACTCTTAAAATAGGTGTCCAGCGCCGGCAGTTTAATCAGATAATTCTGGATCTCTTCGATGGTGCTGGAGAGAATCTTGAATAGACGGTCTTCACTCGATTGTTCGAGTTTCTGATAAGTAGGGCTCATGCGGTTGCCCATAGCGGCAACTACCCGTGATTTCTTGAAGGCCTCGTCGGCAAAGGCATCGAAATTGATACGCATTGTCTTGGGCATGGCTGTTTTCTGATCGATATATTCGATTTCATAGATTCGGTTTTCGCCCTTTTTCTGCACCATATTGAGGACCCATCGCCGAAATTTTTCGCTGAAGGTGAGCTTGCGGTTTTCGATCACGCTGGCGTTGTACTTCAGTTTTTGGATGGCCTGTTCGAGGGGGGTGCTCCCGGAGGCCAGAATACGATATGCTTCCAGCAGAAGTGGTTTGAACGATTTCGGTTTATTACTCTCTTTTTGGGCCTTTTCGACTTCCAGTTTTTTGAGAGTATCCACTTTACGCTGCTCTGAGCCGGGACCGGTTTCCTCGTCGAGTACCTCCTCTATCAACTCCGGATAGTAAGGGGTATTGGGCATATACTGGTTGAATTTGGCTTTAATTGCCTTGATGACATCTCCGCGCCGTTCTTCCAGAGCTTGCGGCTTGAACTGCATTGCATTGAGCATCTGCAGCCGAAACTCGTATTTATAGCGTTCGCGCTGGTAATTGGTTATCTTCTTGAGGATTGAAAGGATAATTTTAGACTTTTTTTCCAGCTGGCGAATACTGTCGTTAATAATGTTGCTGCTTAGATCCTCCTGTCCGGGAGGAATGCGTTTGACTACCTCGGCCAGTACTTTTGTATTCAAGTTTCCGCTGGTCTCGCTGAATGCGTTCCACTTGATATAGGTTACAATTTCCACCAGCTGTTTGACGTTCGGCAGGGTTATGTAATCGAGATTGAACTGGTAGTAGTTATTCAGGAACTCGAGAATTGAATCGTAGACCGAAAGCCGCTGACTGATGACGTCCTTTTTTTCCGACTCCTTCATCGGTCCGGCCGGCGGAGTAGTAACCTCGGATATCTTGAGCTCGTGCTTATACGGGTCTTCTACCAGCAGTCCTTTACGGAGCAGAATGTCATACAGCGACTGAAAGGATTGGTGGAAAAAGCGAAACTGCTCCTTCAGCTGACGCAGTTCATTTTTCTCTAATGAGTTTCGATAGTTTTGTAGTGCGGTTTCCAATGACTGGAAAAAATCGCTGTTCTCTTCCATCGCCTCCATATTATCATATAAACTGGCTGTTGTAGCAACACAGGAGTGAAGAAATGGGAGAAATTGTACCCTTTACCCCCGAAAAACTGATCATCGGTATTCTCTGCAGCCGGCGTGATTTTGTGCCGAAGCTGGAGGAGCGGCTTACAGAGCTGTTCGGCCCAATCGACTACAGAAGCGATACAATTCCCTTCACTTTCACCTCCTACTACAACCGGGAGATGGGTGATGAAATCGAACGCTATTTTGTGAGTTTTGAGCGGCTCGTGTCTCCGGATCAGCTATCCTCCTCCAAGATTCCAACCAACCGCCTCGAAGAGGAGTTCACGGAGGGCGGGCTGCGCAGGGTGAATCTCGATCCCGGTATGCTTTCACTAGGGAAACTCATTCTCGCTTCAACTAAAGATAATGCCCAACGCGTTCCACTTGCAGACGGCATATATGGAGAAATTACCCTCATCTTCAAACGCAAGGCGTATACTGCCCTTCCGTGGACGTATCGTGATTACCAGTCAGAGACCTATCAAAAAATACTTCTGGTTATACGTGGCCGCTATAAACAGCAGCTGCAATTGGCTGGATATATCTGATTTTCTGAAGCAGAACCCCTGCGCCCCCTGTCTTTGTAAATAGATGTACAGTACAGAGGAGGGGGTACATGAATAGAGGCATTACCGCAGAGTGTGTGAGGATGCTGCTGATGGCAGCTGCCCTTGCAGCACTCTTATCCAGCTGCGGCTGGGGTTTCCTGCAGCCGGGAGTCGAGGTGCAGGTATGGATTCCGCAGGCGGCATGGGCTGATGCCGGGGTGGAGGGCAGGTATAAGCTGGTGTTTCCAAACGGCCGGGGAGAGCTCACGGAGCTCTGTCTGGCTCCTGGTGTACGTTCGGCGGTAATCAGAGTGCAGCGGGGGTTCAATGTACCCATAGCAGCGTATCCCTTTGGGCGGCTGAAGCCGGCCGGGGCATTTCTTACTCAGCATCTGGATAACAGGCTTATTAGGAGGGTGGTGCGGCTTCGGAACCGTTATGGTCCGGCGGCGCACATCATGCTGGAATTGCGTGCTCAGGCCGATCGCTGTGAAACGGTGCAGGTGGAGGCACTCACCCGGGAGATGCAAGCCGAGGGGGAGGGAGACCCGTGGAAATGTGATTTGGAGCGGATAAAAAGTGCGCTTGTACGGGGGCGTTTGAATAGACTTCAGGTCTGCGATCTGGAAAGCTACAATGTGAGTCTGGCACTGCCGGCCGGGGACTGGGTGGCGGGAAACAGCCTGTGGAACGGCACGGTGAGTTCTGAACCGGCCAACGAAGGCGGCGGTAGCACCGGCGACAGCCCGGCCCCCGAACCTATGACTGTTGAGTTCAGTGGTCTCTATGCGGGGCGCCACTGCTTCTACTCCCCTGAAAGCGGGCTCGAGCTCCATCTCTATGTGGATAAAAAAGGAGGCTGCCGCTGGGTCTGCGACAGCCTCCGTGAATAGATCATTTTACTACTATGTTTACCAGCTTGTCCTGTACGGTAATTACCTTGATAATCTGTTTGCCGTCGGTCCACTGTGTGATGCGTTCGTTCTCAAGTGCGGTCTTTTTCAGGGTCTCCTCATCGGTGCCGGCCGGCAGGTCGAGCTTGGCGCGGACCTTGCCGTTCACCTGCAGGACCACTGTAACCTCTTCCTCTTTGGTCAGCTCTTCATCCCATTCGGGCCAGTCTGAATTGGAGACTGAGGGTGTGTTGCCGAGCTTCTCCCACATCTCCTCGCCGAGGTGCGGCGCATACGGTGAGATGAGCTTGACAAAAGGCTCCCACAGGGCGCGGTAGATCTGTGTGTCCTGAAAAATCTCGTTGATGAAGATCATCATCTGAGCTATGGCTGTGTTGAACTCGAGTCCCTCGGTATCCTGGCTGACCTTCTTGATGGTCTTGTGCAGCAGCTGCTTGTACTTCTTGGGCGGCTCGTCGTCGATAATCGGGCGATCGGATACGCGCCACACCCGGTCGAGGAAACGGTGTACACCGGCCAGGCCCTTGGTAGACCAGGCTTTAGAGACCTGCAGCGGGCCCATGAACATCTCGTACACCCGCATCGAGTCGGCCCCGAAGTCGCGGATAATGTCGTCGGGATTGATGACGTTGCCCAATGACTTGGACATTTTTACTCCGCCTTCACCGAGGATCATGCCCTGGTTTACCAGGC
>CAZAMY010000188.1:0-5438 GCA_964485995.1 uncultured Sediminispirochaeta sp. | reverse complement strand
ACTCTGCTACGAAACCGCGGAATGGACAGCGCACTCCGGCCGCCAGCAAAATGAGTATTCCGATTACATCAAACACAGCCAGATTCATTTATTCTGTCTCCCTTTTCCTGGAACCGCGTAGGAATATATCAATTCGGCCATTTTTTCAGCCGCATTCGACGGGCAGAGCTCAGAGGCAGCCTGCCCCATGGCCCGGCGCTCACTCTTATTCTGCAGAAGCCGCAATGTATACTTCAACAGCGAATCAGGATTGAGCGTACTGCCCTCCAGCACAATCGCCGCGCCGCGCTCGGCAAACAGCCGGGCGTTTCGTACCTGGTCGCCCCGCGAGCTCTCGCCGCCGAGGGGTATCAGAATGGAGGGCTTGCCCAGTGCACCCGCTTCCCAGAGGGTTCCGGCACCGGCCCGGGAGATGATCAGATCGGCGGCGGCTAAAATGTGGGCAAACTCGGCATGAAACAGGTCGGCAGTAATGTAGCGGGGATTATCCGATACCTGGTAATCCAGCCGGCCCATCTGGTGCACCACCACCGCCGATTCCAGGAGCTGCGGGAGGATCGCGGCTGTCAGCTGATTCACCTGCCGGGCCCCCTGGCTCCCGCCAAGTATCAGTACCACCGGTTCATCCGGCGGCAAGTGCAGCAGTTCACGCCCCTGCTCCGCATCTCCTCCGAAGAGTTCGGCCCGCACGGGATTGCCCAACACCTCCACCCGTGCTCCAGCCTGCGGGTAATATTCGGCTCTGGTTGCCTGATAGGGCAGCAGAATTTTATCGGCAAAACGGGCGGCGATCCGGGTTGCCAGGCCCGGGTCACGGTCCGACTCATGGGTGATAATGGGAATTTTCAGCAGACGGGCGGCTATTACCGGTGCAACGGCTACATACCCGCCTTTTGAAAAGAGCACCTGTGCCTGTAGTCGCTTCAGAAGGAACAGAGATGCGAGAATTCCGGCAGCAACTTTGAAGACATCCAGAAAATTCTGCAGGGAGAAGTAGCGTCTCAATTTTCCCGAAGGGACTGCATAGTAAGGGATATCAAAGCGGCCGGTTATCTTGCGTTCTATCTCTTTTCCCGACCCTATCCACACAATATTGAGCTCCGGGCTGCTGTGTAATGACTTGAGTTGATCAATTACTGCTATTCCGGGAAACACATGGCCGCCCGTTCCACCGCCGGTGCACGCTATTGTTATAGACACAGTCACTTACCTTTACTTGTGTTTTAGTAAATCTCAGCATATCATAACCATAGACGCTATTCAATCTTAGGCTGAAAAAGCTTCTGGACTGTTGATTTAACATTCTTCTAACACAATTTTAATAGTAACCTGACCTGAATTTCTTGTTATGCTTGCATGAGACTGCAGCTGTATTAAAGGAGAAGTACATTGGAAGCACAGAGACACCACTTTTGCGAGGCAATCAACCACCTCAATAACGACATTCTGAAAATGGGAACCCTGGTTGAAGAGGCGATGCAAAATGCAATGCATGCGCTGAAAACAAAGGATTATGAGCTGGCAGGCAAAACCATCGACAACGATGAGCAGATCAACCAGCTTGAACTGGAGATCCAGGATAAGCTGACAGTGCTCATTGCTACTGAACAGCCGGTTGCTCGGGATCTGCGTCACATCATCACCAGTCTGAAGGTAGTCACTCAGCTGGAGCGGATGGGAGACCATGCGGTGCATATTGCCAAGTCGGCCATTCGCCTGAAGGGTGAAGAGTATATCAAACCGCTGATCGATCTGCCGAAAATGAGCGAAATCGGGGTGCAGATGCTGCATGAGATTCTGACCGCCTTCGCCGAGTGCGATGAAAGACGGGCGCAGCAGATCGCAGAAATGGACGACGAAATTGATAATCTGAACAATCAGGTGTGGCGCGAACTGATCACCTACATGATGGAAGACTCTTCGCTGATTCGGCAGGCCACCTCGCTGCTGTTTGTCTGCCGCTGGCTCGAGCGATTCGGCGATCATGTCACCAATATCAGTGAGTGGATTGTGTACGATGCAACCGGTACTCACACCGAACTAAATCTTTAATCTTCATCAAACAGGCGGTAGATACAGATGGCCAATAAAACAATCCTGGTAGTAGACGACGAGGCGGATATTCTCCAGCTCATTCAGTATAATCTGGAGAAAGAGGGGTATAAGACCCTGACTACCGCCTCCGGAGAGGAAGCCCTGCGGGAGGCGCACCGGCACCTTCCCAATCTGATTATTCTGGACCTCATGCTGCCGGGTCTAGACGGCATCGAAGTCTGCAAACAGCTTCGCAGTACTGAAGACACAAAATATATCCCCATCCTCATGGTAACGGCAAAAAGTGAAGAGTCGGATATCATTACCGGGCTGGAAGTAGGTGCCGACGACTATATCACTAAGCCCTTTAGTCCGAAGGTCCTGATTGCCAGGGTACGGGCTATTCTGCGCCGCAGCCGCCGTAATCCCATAGATGAGGGTCGCGAGCCGTACATTAAGATCCATGACATCCAGATAGATACCAGCAAGCATGAAGTTACGGTTGCCGACCAGCCGGTGTCCCTCAGTGTCACCGAATTCGCCATACTCGAGTTTCTGGCCCGGAACCCCGGCTGGGTGTTTTCGCGCAACCAGATCATCGGTGCGGTAAAAGGCGAGGATTATCCGGTAACCGAACGGTCGGTGGATGTACAGATTCTCGGCCTGCGTAAGAAGCTCGGCGAACAGGGGCGGATGATAGAAACGGTGCGCGGCATCGGCTATCGAATGAAAGAAGAATAGCAGCGCTGTGAAGCACCGCCTGCCGGTTTTCGCCTTCTCCCTTCCTTGACACTCTGCACACAGCTTAGTATGTTGTAATTAATGTCGTGGGGTGGTTCGTGATGTGCACGAGCCTGAGAACATACCCGTCGAACCTGAATCTGGATAATACCAGCGCAGGGATCAGGACAGACCAGGCTGTTCCCCCTCAGACAGAACATTTTTCTCATCATAAGGAGCACGCCATGAAAAGAATTCTTATCAGTGCAGCAGTAGTGCTTATTGCGGCTGTTGCAGCTATCGTGCTGTTCACTCCTGGTAACAGTGAACCGGCACCCGCCCAAGCAGAGTCGCAGGACACTGCAGAAGAACAGACAGTTCAATCCGAAGAGTTGGTCATTTATGCATACGACTCTTTTACCTCAGAATGGGGCCCGGGTCCCGAGATCAGTGCCCGCTTTGAAGCGGAGTACGGTATTCCGGTCGAAATGCGATCGATCGGCGACGCCGGACAGGTCCTTCAGAAAGCGGTGCTGGAAAAGGACGATCCGCAGGCGGACATTCTGATTGGTATCGATAACAACATGATAACCCGCGCTAAAAGCGAACAGGTATTACAGCCCTACACCTCTCCGAACCTGGAGAAGGTGCCGCAGGACCTCATTTTTGACAGCGAACATCATGTGACACCTTACGACTACGGATATTTTTCGATCATTTACGATTCCCAGAAAATCGACAATCCGCCGGAAAGTCTCGATGACTTAACCGCAGCCCGTTTCGAGGACAAGCTGATTCTCATGGATCCGCGTACTTCGAGTCCCGGTCTGGGGTTTCTGATGTGGACCATCTATGAGTACGGCGACCAGTTCGTAGAGTACTGGGAAGAACTGCAGGCCTCCACCCTCACCATCACCGAAGGCTGGGATTCAGGCTACGGCCTTTTTACCAGCGGTGAAGCCCCGCTGGTGCTCAGCTACACCTCTAGCCCCGCCTATCATGTGGAGTACGAGGACAGCCGCCGGTATAGAGCGGCGATTTTCGAGGAAGGCCATTACATGCAGATCGAAGGGGTTGGTATCGTGAAAGATGCCCCCCATCCCGATGCAGCCGAGAAGTTCATCGATTTCGTTCTCACCAAAGAGTTCCAGGAGGTGATTCCGCTTACCAACTGGATGTATCCGGTGCTGCCCGAAGTCGAGTTGCCGGCGTCGTACGAGTTCGCCCCCCAACCGGACAACCGGTTCTACTTCGACGCCAATGAGATCGACGCTAATCGTGAGGATTGGATCGACACCTGGGCGAAAGCTGTAACCCGCTGATGAACCTGCCGTCAGCACGTTCGTGGGAAAGGCCGCATCCGGCCTTTCTCACTTTATTTATATTTCTAGGATTACTCTTTTACCTGCCGATTGGCAGCGTTCTTCTGAAAGCCTTCTTTCCGGAAGGAAATTTCGACGCTTCTATATTCATCGAAACGATTTTTTCGGAATACACCCTCAGAATCCTCTGGTTCACCTTCTTTCAAGCCGTGCTGAGCACTGTATTTTCTCTTCTGCTCGGTTTGCCGGGCGCATATCTGATTTCAATGTACACCTTTCCCGGCCGCAGGATTGTGCGGGCCGCCTCGGGAGTACCCTTCGTACTGCCGCCGATTCTGGTGGTACTGGGTTTCGTAATATTTTTCGGAAACAGCGGTTTGCTGAATACGACCCTGATGCGGGTTTTCGACCTCTCCGAACCGCCCCTGCGGGTACTGTATTCATTAAAGGCCATCATTTTGGCCCACGGGTTTTACAACTTTCCGATTGCCCTGCGTTTGATCGCCTCACTCTGGCAGCAGCTGCCGCCGTCGCAGGAGTGGGCCGCTCAAACCCTGGGGGCTACCCGCCGGCGTCTGTTTTTTACCATTACCCTGCCGCAGTTGATGCCGGCCATTCTGGCCGCAGCGGCCCTTATTTTCATGTTCTGTTTTACCAGTTTTGCCATTATCCTGGTGCTGGGAGGCGGGCCGCAGTTCACGACGGTAGAGGTGGAGATTTACCGGCTGGCCAAGACATCGTTCGAGATTCCGGCGGCCGGGGCACTGTCGATTGTGGCACTGGTTTTGACCTTAGGGATAATGGGTATCTATGTAAAGCTTCAAAACAAACTGTCCTTTCATCAGGAGCTGTCGGCTGGCCCGGTCCGGCCCCGCACCTATCACCGCCCCTCCCCCGGCGGCTACGTAGGGATTATCGCCTACATAGGAGCAATGATCCTGATCGTAGCTGGGCCGCTATTGGCGGTAGTGCTGCGCTCGCTGCAGAAGCCGGTTACCCGGGCCGGGGAACTGCAGTATACCCTGGAGTGGTACCGGCAGCTGTTCGGTTCGGGAGCCCGGCAGTTCGGCCGAATCGCATTGCCGGCGGTGCGCAACAGTGTGCTCATCGGCATTTTAGCGGCCGCACTGGCGGTGGTAGTGGGAACAGCTCTCAGCTACCTGACAGTACGCTACCGGCTGAAGTTCGGAAGGGTGATCGACACCCTCGGTATGGCGCCCCTGGCTATCTCTTCGGTTATACTGGGACTCGGTTATTTCCTGGTTTCCAGGGTCCTGCCGGATTTGGGCCGGGGACGGATCTTTATGATTGTGGCCGCCCACTCGGTGATAGCCTATCCCTTTGCCGCCCGAACAGTGAGCT
>CAZAMY010000187.1:0-5438 GCA_964485995.1 uncultured Sediminispirochaeta sp. | reverse complement strand
AATACTCAGGCATGAGCGATGCCAGATAGTGCATAATTTCATATACAATCTGCTGCCGCTTTTCGCGATTCCCCCGCCCTTCCCCGGGCTCAATATAAAACGGTCGTCCTGCCCGCATCACTACCTCGGTTCTCCGCAGCCGTTTTATGTTTTTCCAGAATTTTTCGCCCCCATAATGCACCATTGGAACAATTGGCGTACCGCTCCGCAGAGCCAGCAACACTACTCCCGGGTTTCCGCTCTGCACAACTCCGCTGTAACTGCGGGTCCCCTCCGGTGCAATCAGTAAGAGCTGCCCCTGGGACAACCGCTCCTCCGCTGTTCTGAGGGCGGAAAAATCGGTTGCATCCCGCCTTAATGGTATACCGCTCCACAGATCCGCCAGGCGCCCCAGCACCGGGTTCTTCCAGGTTTCGGCTTTGACTAGCGAACTGCTGGGGCGGGGGTAGAGATGGGTATAAATCAGAGGTACTTCGAGAAAATTGATGTGATTGACCACAACAATAAACGGCCCGTCGGCGGGTATGGAATCGAGGTTCTCCTGCCGAATTCTGCACAGCAGGTGCAGCAAGGCCTTTATTCCGAGCGTAATGATTCGGCCTGTAAAACTCATTTTTACTTTCAAGGCTCCGGCCTCACTAGGTTTCCCCGCTCCCTGTCAGCATCCGCAGTGCGTGCGGAATACACTCAACTCTCAGCTCTTTTCCGTCTGTGCAGATAGTCTCGCCGTCGGCATGACACACCAACTCGCCCTCCACCGCTTCTATGTGGAAGCGCTCGGCTCTGTCGATGTAAATATGGGGATTTTTTGCCTGTGAGCCCTTGGTATACTGACCGATGGCCTTCAGGAGCTGCCCACGCTTGAGATTTCCTTTGGTCATGCACAAATCGAACAGATTATCGGAGGTATC
Source organism: uncultured Sediminispirochaeta sp. (assembly GCA_964485995.1). Classification (GTDB taxonomy): domain Bacteria; phylum Spirochaetota; class Spirochaetia; order DSM-16054; family Sediminispirochaetaceae; genus DSBN01. The sequence goes on along the minus strand of CAZAMY010000187.1, from coordinate 4,527 downwards.
ACCCTCCGGGGCCATGTAAAAGGTACCGCCCATCCGCTTGCCGTTCATAATAGAAACCTGCTGACTGTGGTCGCGTACCACCTGCTCACCCTTGTGGCCATAGCTCAGCCGCAGGAGCGGAGCCTGCGGGTAGACGAGCAGCATCTTCAGTGCACCATAGACATAGCCCAGAAACCCGGGAATCCAGGTTACCTCGGCCGCTTCGAGGCCGACCATGGTATCAAACCCTATACCGATTCCATTACCAAAATAGCGCCCCTGCGGATACAGCCCCCCTGTGATTCTGCCGACATCCATTGGATAGAAGCTTTCACTGTGCAACAGCTCGCAGGCTTTCTCAATACCGTGCGGAACCCCGGCCCCGTAGGCAAAGTCGTTCCCCCGTCCGATGGGAATAACCCCGAACAGCGGCAAATCATCTGCATCAACCGGGTGTGTACGGCCGCTCGCGACGGCTTGCAGCATCCCGTTGATCACTTCATTGACGGTGCCGTCGCCTCCCGCGGCAATAACAGACTTGACTTCACTGCTTCCCCGGCGGGAATCCTTCAGATACCGCATGCTCGCCTCTCTGGCCAGCTCGATCGCATCCCCTGAACTGCGGGTCAGTTCCAGTTTATAGGCGGTCTTGCTCTTATCCAAGTAGGCTTCTATCTGGGATACATGTTTAATTGCATTGCCGTGATCGGCAGTGGGATTGAGGATAATATATATTTTCCGCTCCATTACTCGCACACTCCTGCGGTATAGTCTTTCACCAACTACTTATGAGCTTACACTTGTACTCTGCCCCATGCAAGCAAAATAGAAATACAATTTTCTTGACACATACGAAAATAAGCACGATATTTATAATAAGAATAATTCTTAATATTAAAGAGGACAGCGAACAGAGCCAAGGCGAAATCGAAGTGATCTCCGAGACAGAATAAAGAACCTGCTGCTGCAGACCGAAGAGCATCCTACCGCTGCCTGGGTATTCGACCGCCTGCGAGAGGAGTACCCCCGGGTAGCTATCGGAACAGTGTATCGAAATCTGAATGTGTTGGTATCGGAAGGCGTTGTTAATAATATTAAGTTTGACGACCCCACCGAACACTACGACGCAAATACATCACGCCATTATCATTTCATTTGTGAAAAGTGCGGGGCCATCCGCGATTTGCCCCTACCTGTAGATACTCAGATGGAACGCAAGGTCGAGGATCAGACCGGTTTCGAGATTCGCAACCACCGCATCGATTTTTACGGTCTATGCGACGCGTGTAAACAATAACCGTGAGCCTCGAAGTGTGGGGTGTGTTTTTATTGTGAATAAGAATAATTCTTATAATTATTCTTCATTAATATTTTTAAGGAGGCCGAATATGGCAAGAGTTGCAAGAGAAATGGTTGAAAAGGCAGGCATCAATGTGGACACACTGGTTGACCTGCTCGTAAAGAATGCGTCTGCTGAGCTGACAACCTTCTACTACTACACCATTCTGCGGGTCAATCTCATCGGATTAGAGGGCGAAGGGCTTAAAGAAATCGCAGAAACCGCCCGCATCGAGGATCGCAATCACTTCGAGGCGTTGGTTCCCAGAATTTATGAACTGGGTGGAGAACTTCCCAAAAACATGGTGGATTTTCACAATATCTCCGCCTGTCCGCCAGCGTCCCTACCCGCAGACCCAAGCGATGTAAATGCAATTATGAAGGTGCTGGTTGAGGCCGAACGCTGTGCAGTACGCGGATACACCGAAATCTGTAATCTAACCGCCGGTAAAGACCACCGTACCTATGATCTGGCGCAGGCTATTCTGAATGAAGAGATTGAACATGAATCTTGGTTTTCAGAGTTCCTCGGCGAAGGACCATCCGGTCACTTCATGCGGGAAGGACAAACATCTCCGTTCGTAAGTAAATTCCTGAAGTAGCCCACCAGGCTGCCTATGAAACGCAAACCTGAGCACTGGACTCACATGAGCTTAAATAGGCAGCCTTTCTTCTAGAAGACACAGCAGCGTTCCAGCACGGTAGACACCACGCTGCGCACAAAGTACACTGAACATACTCATGGCTACCACTGACAAAATATATGAACAGCTGCGTGCCCATCTCGATGTTATGCCGGTGGCCTTTCCCCGGAGCAAATCGGGTATAGAAATAACGATATTAAAACGATTTTACTCGGTAGATGAAGCACAGGTGGCCCTGGAATTGAGTATACTACCGGAAACGCCGAAGCGCATACATCACCGTGTCTTGAGGAATGGCGGACAACTATCGCTGGATGAGGTGAGCGCACATCTCGAGCGGTTGGTAGAAAAAAAGACAGTCAACAGTGAAACTATAAGCCGGTTCGGAAAACAGGAGCGAGTGTACGGGAAGCTGCCGTTCGCCGTGGGGCTGTATGAGTTTCAGGTAGACCGCCTCACCCGCGGCTTCGAACAGGAAGCCTCCGCTTATATGGATGAATCCTTCATGGACGACTTCCTCCATGAAAAACCACGGCAGATGCGTACCATCCCAATTAACGAGACGATTCTGCCCGAGCGAAATGTGAGCCGTTATGATAACATCCGCCAGGTCATCCTCTCGTCTCCGGGCCCATTTGCGCTGCAGAACTGTATATGCCGGCAGGGACGAGAGCTCCTCGGTCATGAGTGTCGCCAGACCGACCTCAAACAGACATGCCTGGCACTGGAGGGGGTTGCCGAGCAGGTGATTGCTGAAAACCGCGGCACCCAGCTCACCCAACAGGAAACTTTGGATTATCTCACACAGGCGGAGGCCGAAGGGCTGGTTTTGCAGGCGCAGAACACCAGACATCCGGATTTTATCTGCAGCTGCTGCAGCTGCTGCTGTGCCATCCTCTCCAGAGCCAGAAAGCTTCCCAATCCCGGAGAGTTCCTGCATTCAAACTATATTGTGAAGGTGAACTCCGAACTCTGCATCGGATGCGGCATATGCCTTGCCCGCTGTCCCATGGGGGCGCTTACACTTGAAAATACAGCTGCTGTCGTTCTCGACAGCAATCGCTGCATCGGATGCGGCGTTTGTGTAACAAGCTGTCCGGTCAATGCCTTATCAATGACAGCCCGCGAACACTCTCAAAAACCGCCCAGAACTGCTATCGAGATGTATGTACGGATGCTCTACGGACGCTTCGGGCCCTTCAAAGCGACCCTGCTGCTGATCAAGGCCGGTCTCGGCATGCGGGTCTGAGAGTAGCAGCCGGGGTTCGTGTTCAGTGCCGAGCCTCATCCTCACCTATTTTCCTGAGGAGCCATTCAGACCACTCCGCAAGCCCCCGGCCGGTTTTGCAGGAGACCTCGAAAATTTGCATATCCGGATTCAGATGTGCAACCCGCCGCCGCAGTTCTTCCATATCGAAATCCCCCATCTGGAGATAATCAGTCTTATTCACCACTAAAGCGTCGCATCTGCGGAACATGAGCGGGTATTTCAGCGGTTTATCGTCGCCTTCCGGAACACTCAGAATCATCACATTCATGTGTGCTCCAGTGTCCGTCTGGGCTGGGCAGATGAGGTTGCCTACGTTCTCTAAAATCAGAAGGTCGGTGCGGTCCAGCTCCAGCTCGGGAAGCGTTTTGCTGATCATATAAGCATCCGCATGACAAAAGCCGCCGGTACGCAGTTGCACGGCCGGTACCTCGGCGGCAAGCAGCTTTTCAGCATCTATCTGGGAGTCCATATCAGCCTCCACCACCGCAATTCGCAGAGAGGGCTTCAGCACCTCGGCAGTCTTCAGAATCAAGCTGGTTTTCCCCGCACCGGGAGAGGACATGAGGTTCAACATATAAGTAGACGATTCGGCCAAGAGGTGCCGCACACGCGCAGCCTCGGCGCGATTGTCAGCCTCGATATCCTCACCAATCTGGATCAGTTTTACCCTTTTCATGTGGCCTCCATACTTTTTACTTTGTACTCCGCACCTGAAATCATCTGTACATCCTTCGAACCACAACCGGAGCAGAGAACCGGCTCATCTGCAGACAGGCTCATGCAGAACTCATGACTGCAGACATTACAGCGAAACCTGCAGAGCGGAGTTTCCACCTCGATTATCGCTCCTTCAGCCAGGCTCCCCCGGCTGATTGCATCAAAATAGCGTTGAATCCATGGCTGTTCGAGGTCACTCAACTGCCCGATTTCCAGGGTAATTCGATGAACCTGGGAAACCCTGTTTTGCCGTGCATATCTGAGCACTATTGCGAGGATTTCATGCGTTACCGTCAGCTCATGCATGGATGCTTTACTCTCTTTTGATCAGTTCGCCCTCCCAGCGATATATCCCCCCGAAATCCACTACCTGTGTGTAACCCAAAGACTCCAGTATGCCGGCAGCCCGGCTGGAGCGGCTGCCGCTGCGGCAATATACAACTACCAATTCTTGCTTCGATACTTCAGGCGGCTGGGCCTCTATCTCACTCACAGGAATATTCACCGCAGTGGGTATATGTCCGCTGTTATACTCGCCGGGAGTGCGTACATCCACAAGCAGGTACTCCGGCTCGCCGC
>CAZAMY010000186.1:0-5468 GCA_964485995.1 uncultured Sediminispirochaeta sp. | reverse complement strand
CGGATGCACAATGAGGCACGACAATGTAACGGACCTCATGTGCATCTTTTTTTTTGCTTTACAAAAAAATATGTGCTGCGTATACTACCGCGAAAGTTTATACAAAAGGAATAATCGTGAAAAAAACTACCTCATTCTTACTCCTACTGTTTCTTAGTGTTCATGCGTATTCACAGATTCGGGAATATGTATTTGTCGTGCGTCCCGGTTACAGCAGTGCAACTACCGCTTTTTTATCCGGGGTTGCGGAAGCCTTGGAAGCGGAGGGCTATGATAGCCTTGTCGAGAACCAATCCGACCGTGAGGACGGGCGTTTCGGTTCCGGTTTTCTGTTTGCAGCCGAAGATGGTGCGGTGTTTGTGGTTACCAACCGGCATGTTGTCGGCGGTGCGGATTCGGTGATTCTGCAGCAGGAGCTGCCGGATGGGAGCCTGAAATCCTATGAGAATAACCGCATTGCGGCTGTGGATGACAGCCTCGATCTTGCCCTGATTCGGGTTGCAGCGGCGGATGCTTTTTCCGAAGGGCTCGTGTTTGCGGATGAGGTTCCTTCGGACGGAACGGATGTGTGGTCGGCCGGGTATCCGGGGCTGGGAGGCGACCCTGCATGGCAGTTCGGAAAGGGGAATATCACTAACTCCCGGGCGCGGATCGAAGAGCTGATGGATCCGGAAAAATCGACGCTGATTCAACACTCCGCTCCGGTAGACCCGGGTAATTCGGGCGGCCCGCTGCTGGTAACCTCCGCGGATGACGAGTACAGGGTGGTAGGTATCAACACCTGGAAGGCTTTTTCCAGACAGGCGGCCAATTTTGCCTTGCCGGCACCGGTGGTGCACGCCTTTATTCAAGGGAGTGTTTCTCCCCTCTCTGAAGAGCAGTTGCGGGCGCGGCTGGCCGAGCGGGCGACAGATTTTGCTGCAGTTATTTCGAATGCTGAGTATGATGAAGACCTATCCGGAAGAATCGACCGTATTGCGGGTTTTATTTCAAATGAATATGTCCGTGAGTGTGGTGAAGCTGCACTGATCGAGGTGTTGCGTTATGCCCCGAGCGAGGTACGCAGCGAGGTGCTGCGTTACGTGTCGAAGGCGTCCCTACTCGAGGGAATGCGGTTGGCCTGCGCCTACTCTTTGTATGATGGCTTGACCGCCGGCTACGGAGAGGATGTGGTGCTTTTGCAAAGCGGGGCTTCGGAGGTGTCGGAGAATACACCGACGGATTTCCGGTTTACTACCGCCGAGGGCGAGCACGTCGATCTGGCCTGGATTGTTGAGAATCGCTCCTGGAGAATTGCATCGTCGGATTTCGACCTCGATCCTGAAGCCGCCCAAAGTGAGGGAGACGCGAGCGGGGCGACGACGCAGTTTTCTTTTGAAGCGGCGTACTACGGGCAGCTGTTTGCCGAATACAGCTACATTAGTGATGTAGGTGGTATTTTCGGCGGTGGAATTCTGTTCGGGTCGCAGTACTTCAGTGCCGGTACTTCCGTTGCAGCCGGCACGGTGGATGTTGAGGATCCCTACTTTGGCACCAGCTCGAGTTTGTTGATCCGCATGCTGGGAATAGGACGCGTGCAATTCCCCGTTGTCAGCGATACCTATACTGTGAATCCTTTCGGCGAGGTGCGCGGCGGTTTTCAAATGGCCCCCGATACCGACTCCATGTCGGGGCTGATGCGCTCGTTCGGGCTCGGTGTGGAGCTGGGCTACAATACGCAGAATGTGAACTATATTTTGGGGCTGAGCTGGAAATCGGATAAAGTCCTGAGCTCATCTTTCGATGACGGTGAGGATACGACTCAAAGTACAATTACCGTGTCCTTCGGTATCGGATTGTATTAGATCAATAAATAAGGAGATGCTGTGAAAAGTAAGAAAAATGGAACAATGCGGGGGCTGTTGATAGCTTCAGTTCTGGTGCTGCTGTTTTCTGGTTGTATGAGCGGACCGGAACCGTACCCCCGTGTAAACAATGACTCAATGAAGAAAAAGGAGTTTGCGGGTCCCGCTACGCATACTCTGATTTTCGGTTTTATTGCACGTGCGAAGGGTATGTTGTCGCTCGGTGAACCACAAATTCCGGGAATCGAGTTTGCGCAGATCAACCCGGACGGGGATGCAATGCTTGTTGCCCCTGGCCGCACCGGTTCCTTCTTTTTCCTGCAGCCGGTGCCCCTCGATTCGACTATGCACCTGGTTTACTACACCTACCAATCCGGGCGGACGGTCTACTATTCCCGCGAGGGACTGCAGAAGGGAAACGATCTGACTGTTCATGCGGAAGAACCCGGACTGCACTATGCCGGGAGCTATGTGCTCACTTCGGTTGATGAGCAGGACGATGATTACGGCTTTCATCGTGTCGGCGAGCATACCGAGCTGTTTGGGCTGCAGGAACTGTTGAAAAAGATGAAAAACACAGAGTGGGAGCCGCTGATTCAGGCCAGGCTGGAGGAGTTGAGCAATGAGGATTAAAAGAATATTTCTCTGGAGCCTGGTGCTGTTCTGTCTGTCGGCCTCCTTTCTGGCGGCGGATGAGTATAAGCTTCCGCGAGAGAAGGAAGTTGTGTTGGCGGTGCGGCTGGTGATGGAACCGCAGATAGACGATGAATTTTATTCACAGTACTGGAATCTACGCTCGAAGTTGGTGAGAATTAGCGGTCGCAGAGTCCAGGAGGGCGAGCTTGTGCCCTCTACCGCCAGTCTGCAAACCGGAAACGGTGTGTGGAGCTTTAAAAACCTGCCCTTGGGGAACGTCGGTTCTTTTGCTACCGTGAAAATGAAAATTCCGAAAGAGCGCAGGGTGCATGTAAACGGCTTTTATGTAGAACCGGCCGACATCGGCCTGTTTCGCATCGGTCTGCCGATTATGGCCCAATTCGATGTGCCCGAGGATGTGAACTATGTCTACCTCGGTACGTTTGTATGCTCCTGGGAGGGCAGCCAGTATGATATCAAGGGTATCAAGCGCGTCGATGAGTATGAACAGGCTCAGCAGATCGTCCGTCAGCGCTACGGTACAGATGCCCGCCTGCTGCGGGTGCCGCTGAAAGCGCAGTCCTTCGACTAGAGAGCCGTTTCAGCCGGCAAGCCGGGCGGTACACGTGCCGGCTACCGGCGCAGGTCGGTCGTGCTTCCGCAGGCGGGGCCTTCAGGGTCCGCCTGCGGGGCGGCCCGCCCTTCTATGGAATTGAATTTTTTCCTTATGGTTTATCCCTCAAAATCCTTATAGAGCATACTCGGCTGGATGTCGCGGTTGGATTGGTACTTGCCGCTGCTGTACTCCTCGTGGTCCTGGGAGATTTCGTGGTAGTAGATCTGGCAGATTTCCACGTTGGGGTAGATGACGATGGGCTGGACGCAGAAGATTTCCAGGGTCCAGTAGCCTTTGAAGCCGACGTCGCCGAAGCCGGCGGTCACATGGATGAACAGGCCCAGGCGGCCGACCGAGGAGCGGCCCTCGAGCATGGGGACGGCGTTGTGGGTTTCGGTGTATTCGACGGTGCGGCCGAGGTAGAGGCGGCCGGGGTAGAGCATGAGGCCCTTTTCGGGGATGGCGATTTCGCGGGTGGGGTTGTTGAGCTTCATGTCCAGATCGGCGCCGGTGTAGGAGAGCATTTTATTGTGCAGCCGCAGGTTGTAGCTGTTGGGGTTGAGCTGCTCTTTGGAGAAGGGTTCGATGATGATGTCGCTGCCCAGCCGTTTCTCGATTTCTGTTCCCGATAGTATCATGCCTGTGCCTCCTCTTGTGTGTGCGGCGCCCGCCGGACCGGCGTCGGCGTGTCTGGGGATGTCCGACCGCCGCCTTTATGTGCCGCTGACATCAAGTGTAATGGGAAAAGCAGGCTGTGGCAACGGCTGGACCTCACAGGCCGCGCCTAACGTCTATGCGCGACCGGCTGGATACCTGGCGGCCGCCGGTGTTATGCTTGTAGCGAGGAGGCCAATATGCCTGAGACTGATTATCCTTTTCATCATGTCGGGATTCCGACGACCGAGCCCAAGCCGGGCGAGAAATATATGGAAGATGTAAAAGTGCATGTGACCGGCTTCGATACCAATGAGTTTGGTATCGAGTGGCTGCGTTTCGAGCCGGGGACACCGATGCCGGAGCTGGTGCAGACCACGGCGCATGTTGCCTTTCAGGTGGAAGACCTGGATGCGGCTGTGCAGGGGCGCACTGTGATTTTCGGGCCGCATGACAGCGGTGATGGGATTCGCTTTGTGTACATCGAATCGGATGGTGCGCCGGTCGAGCTGATCGAGATTTCCTGAAGTCCAGGGACCGGTTTTAAGAGCCGGCGCCGGGTTTTGGCGGCCTATGGTACTGCTTAAGGTACTGCTCATGGAGCGGTGATGACAACGCCGGTGCGATTATCGGTTAGATTCGCTATTACGGGTTCGTAAGGGTAGCTGGCTGTCGGTACGCCATTGTCCAGGTCGCCGTTGCTGTCGTTGTCTTCGCCGATGTACAGCTGCATATCCGGCCCGTAGGCTTCGGCGGAAAAGGCCCCGGCGGCATCGGTGGTCGATCCCAGCCCGAAATCGCGCCAGGACAGCTGTACTTCCAAGCCGGGCAGCGGGTTCCTGCCGCTGTCCTCCACGGTGCCGCTGACCTGGTAGGCGGCGGGGTAGGTAGTGGAGCTGATAATTTCGAAGTCGACCTGGGTGAAGTCGGAACGGTTAAAATGCAGCTTAATGAGGCCGGCGCCGAGGCTGTAGATGTAATAACCACGGCCTTCCATGTAGGTGTTCACCGCATTGTCATTCTGAATTTCTACCCGTATACAGTTGGTAAACGTGGAACCGCCGAATGTCTGATCAGCGGTCAGATTGAGTGAATAGAAGAAACGGCCGTCATCGCCTTTGTCGTAGCTCCAGCTTTCGGGGACGGAAAACTGGCTGGGCAGCATAGCCATGCGGTAGAAATTGGCTTGATTACGCACCCGCATCCCGCTGTTATACCAGTGAAAGGTGCCGGAGGGCGTGTCGACTTCTTCGGAACCGGATAGTGCCGAGCTGGAAAAACTGCCGGTGGTGACGGTGTCGGCTACTATGGTGGTAAAAAAATCGCGGTTAGTGCCCGGAGGGGCGGCGGCTACGCTCTGGTTCACTGCCCGCACGGTTGCGTCCAGGCCGCCGCTGTACGAATCGGTGATGTGATACTCCACACCGTAGCCGGGGGTAGTGTTGAAGTAGTCTGCCGCTGTGTAGTTTCCCTGGCTGCCCACCGGCTCGCTGCCCTCGATGATGCCCTGGTTGAGGGCGAGGCTGAAGGCGGACAACATGCAGCTGCACATGAGCACTGTGAAAGAGAAGAGTGATATGAGGCGAAGGGCTTGCCGCAGCATATAATCATATTCTACTGCAATTTCACGGGTTTTACATTAAATCTTCTATACTGTCCCGAAGCTTAGCGCTTTTTTTAAGAAATTTGCAAAAATTTCTCGATTTCTTGAAGCAGGA
>CAZAMY010000185.1:0-5498 GCA_964485995.1 uncultured Sediminispirochaeta sp. | reverse complement strand
CATACCCATCATAGAAGGTTTCCATCGGGGAACGTGCTGCATCCATGCTCTCGAACATGTCGGTGAACATGTCTACATAACCTAAGGCCTCCACCTCGTCACCTACCGGAAACAGCCAGCCGCTATCTGATTCGGCCTTTTCAGCAACATAGCCGCCGCTTTGACCACTGGTGAACATCTCATACCCTGTACGTAAGAAATGGTTCATCCACACGGTACCTTCGGTTCCTGAAACCTCGTCGCGTAGATCCATGCCTCCGCGGAACGCCCAACTCACTTCGAACTGGCCTATAGCTCCGTTTTCGTATTTGACCATCCCGATTCCGTGGTCCTCCGCCTCTATTGGGTGCACAAGTGTATCAGCCCAGCAGATGGCCTCAACCGGCAGAATATCCTTGCCGATGAAATCACGGGCAATTTCAATACAGTGGCACCCCATATCAACGATGGCACCACCACCAGCCTTCTCAACATCCCAAAACCAGTCGCTGTGCGGCCCGGCATGAGTCTCACGCGAGCGCACCCACATAATCTCGCCCAAAGCACCGTCTTTCGCTGATTGCAGTGATTTGAGGGTCTTAGGCGTGTACACGAGGTCTTCAAGGTAGCCGGCAAAAACTCCCGCTTTCTCTACCTCTTCAAGAATTTCCTTCGCCTCCGCGGCGGTTCGAGCCAGAGGTTTGGTACAGAGTACCGCTTTTCCGGCCCGTGCAGCCTCAATGACCGCCTCCTTATGCAGATGATTCGGAAGCGCAACAATTACCACATCACTCTCTTCATCATGTATTGCGCCTTTCATATCGGTTGTCCAGGCAGGAATATCCCAGGTATCAGCAAAGCTCTTTGCATGATCCTCCGTTCGCGAATATACATTTACAATCCGATCCTGACGTCTATTGCGATGAAGAGTTTTTGCATAGAACATCCCGATAAGACCGGTTCCCAGCATGGTAGCTTTGTGTGCAGTACTCAAAAAAAACCTCCCTTAATTTTTAATATTGCAAGCAAGCATCGCCTTACGGGCGGCACCAATTGCACCTCCATAGGCACCTAATTGAGCGACCCGTATCGGTACCGCATTGCCGTAGGGGCGCCACTCAACATAGCGCATGAAATCGGTAAGGGGTTGCACAAGCTCATCCGAGGCGGAAATTCCTCCGCCAAGCAACACCACCTCCGGATCTATTATATTAATTATTGAGGCAATGCCAGTTGCCAGCGCCTTTACCGATCGCAGCCAGATTTCTGTTGCATGCGGATCTCCGTCCTTGTAGTCTTGCATGAGTTGATCGTAGCTTATGTAACGTCCTCGGCTTCTTGCCGATAATGTTTCTTGCCCTACAAGACTTTCCAAACTTCCAGGCATTCCGCATATATCGGGACTTCCGTCAATATCCAACGAAATGTGCCCCAGGTGACCGGCTCGCCCGAGCGCACCACTGAAAACTTCATCATGCAACATAAGTGCACCGCCGACTCCAGTACCGAGGGTTAACAGTACGGCATTACTTATGTTTTTAGCTACTCCAATCCAAGCCTCTGCCAAAAGTGCCGCCTGAGCGTCATTTATTACCGGTACCGGAGCATTACGGTTCAACTCTTCCTGCCAATCGAGCTGTTCCAGTCCAGCCAGGCGGCCGGGCATATGCGCTATTGATCGCTCATCCGCGGCTACCAGCCCCGGCGCAGCAACGCCAACAGCCTCCACGTTTTGATTTTTGGGTGTATCGAGCTCTTCCAGATTGGAACGTAGTGAGTCTAACCAGTAATTAACCTTTTTTTCTGTATTGGCTATAGAATCTTTTGTTTCGACTTGAATACGGGCAACAACACCACCATTTTGCTCTACCGCTGCAATCTTGGTGTGGGTACCGCCTATATCAACGCCAACGTACAACTTCATGAACTTATTAACCCTATCCATTTTACTAATCAATAACTAGTATACCATGACCTTTTGAACACGCAAGTTTAAATTCGACCTTTGAAATAAATAACTGATATGATTTTAATCTTTCGGTTTTGTAGAATCCGTGCCATACTGCCGGTATGGCACGAACAAGATCTACAAGAGTCCATAATATCAAGCAAAAGCTTATCCGTAGAATCCGTTCCGGTTATTATCGGGCTGGAGAGAGATTCTTTTCGAATCGAGCAATTTCACAGTACTTTGATGTAAGTTATCAGACTGCCCACCGGATTATGCGTGAGCTGGAGCAGGAGGGCTGGATAGAGCGACGGGAATACTCAGGCTCTTATGTAGCTGGAGTAAGCGAGCCTATACGCAGGGTCTGCCTCTGCTTCAGCCGAAGGGCAAACCGCCCGCTAAGCTTTGGAGACAGAATCATTCGCCTTTTAACTGCACAACTCGATAAATCCGAGATCCCCTGGCAAAAGTGCGACCACCCTGAGCTTATCTCCACCGACAGTCTCCCGATTATCTGGGAGTACCCGGACCTACTCAGCAGATTAGCGGACGGCCGCCACTTTGCAATACTTGTAAATGCGCGCCCTCCGGCCGGAATTATTAAAAGCCATATCGACAGCGTATCAGTTGATGATTACTCCGGTGGAGTCGCAGCGGCACATCTGATACTCAGCCGGGTTTCCCGTGCCAGTGAAATTACCGTACTTCAAGGACCGCCTGAAGACAACCGGAATAGAGAGCGAGTAGACGGTTTTCTCTCTGTGCTGCCTAAGGCTACTGTGTTTACCGCTGGGAGTTGGGACTATGAAAAAGGATACGAGACAGCTGTACAGGTAGCCGCAAATGAACCGCGCGCTGTTTTCTGTACAAACGATCGACTGGCATCTGCCTTTATTCAGTATTATCGTGATGTAAATCGGGAAATTCCTGGTGTGGTTGGTTTCGACAACGCTCCTGTTTCCGAGCAAATCGATCTTACCACCATAGCGATTCCTTGGGATCAGATGATACAAACCATTGTCAATGTAGTGGAACGCAGGATAAACGGTGATACCCAGACAAGTATTCAGTATGTTCTCAATACTGTTCCAATAATAAGATGCGCATTTTTTCATGAGTGACAATAGACCACTTTAGAATATTATCATACCTGTTATTTACTCTACTGATACTATTAAAACTTGCTGTATTGTCAAGCCGGGTTTATACTATGCGCACTATGAGTAACAGGTTGAATAAAAAAAGTATTCTTATCATCGGCGGAACCAGCGGTATTGGGCTTTCTGCTGCCAAAGCGTGTGTGCGGGAGGGAGGTCGCGTAGCCATTACCGGCAGAAACCAGTCGAAACTAGAGCGGGCTCGGGCGCATTTTTCGTCAACAGTTTCGGTATTTGAAAGCGACGCCCAATCACCAGAGGCAGCTGCTGAGGCGGTGAAGAGAACGGTAAGTGAGCACGGTCGGATCGATGCCCTCTACCATGTTGCCGGGGGGAGTGGCCGAAGAATGGGGGATGGTCCGCTCCATGAGATAACTAACGAGGGTTGGAATAACACACTGCAACTGAATTTGAATTCGGTCTTTTATTCCAACCGAGCCGCAGTTCAGCAATTTCTAAAACAAAAAGAGGGGGGCTGTATTCTCAATATGGCCTCGGTGTTAGGATTCTCACCCTCCCCGCGCTATTTTGCGACGCATGCGTACGCCACCGCAAAGGCCGGCATAATCGGTTTCAGTAAATCGATCGCAGCCTATTACGCATCAGTAAACATACGCATAAACGTAATTGCTCCGGGACTTGTAAAAACACCAATGGCACAGAGGGCCGCAGAAAACGAGGACATCACGCAGTTCATACACACAAAACAACCGCTTGATGGTGGAAGAATTGCCTCATCAGATGATTACGACGGTGCAGCACTGTTTCTACTATCAGAGGAATCTGCATTCATGACCGGCCAGGTTGTGGTGGTGGACGGTGGCTGGACAAGTAGTGAGGGGCAATATCCGGGGCACGGATAGGGCCAGGCGAGTGCGGACGAGGAGGAGCTGAATGAAAACTCCGGCATATGAATACACGGAGGCTTGCAGGCAAATCATTGAGCGTATAGAAAATCAACACGAGCAGATACGGGCTGTTGCTCGTCAGTTTGCAGGGTCAATACTGAGCGGTCACAGCGTCCACGTATTTGGTTCTGGTCATAGCCGGGTACTGGTAGATGAACTGTGGCCACGCTACGGTTCTTTCCCCGGTTTCAATCCAATTGTGGAACTATCACTTACATTCCACAACCTTGTGGTGGGCGCCAATGGTCAACGCCAGGCGATGTTCCTGGAGAATGTATCGGGGCTCGCAGCTACCATCCTGCGTAATTTTGGACTCGATTCACAGGATAGCGCTTTGATCATGTCCTCTAGCGGCACAACCCTCGTGGCTACCGAAATGGCCGAACAGTTCCAGACCAACCACATCCCCGTCACGGTTATTGTCAGTTGCGCCCATCAGGCCGCCTCCCGAAGCCGGAGATCTGATGGCAAAAAATTGACCGACTTTGCCGATTATGTCTTAGACACCGGTGCTCCGGCCGGGGATGCTGTTGTGAACATACCCGGCTTGGATACACCGGTGGCCCCTGTCTCGACGGTTGGAGGCACTATTCTTATAAACACTGTAAAAGCCGAATTGGCTCAGATACTGACCGAAGCAGGTTCACCTCCACCGGTACTTACCGGGGAGATGGTAGTTGGAAAGGAGCGTTCGAGAGAGCTCTTCAACCAAGCCTACGACGAACACGCCCACAGAATGGCGCGAATATATGCCGCCGCAGGCACACAAAAAGAGTGGGAGCCGTAAGTATGCAGGAATCTTATATCAATACCGATGTAGTTATTGTCGGCGGGGGTTCAGCCGGCTGTTGTGCCGCCCTGGCCGCGGCTCGGATGGGAACCGGTAAAGTGCTTTTAATCGAGCGGTACGGCTTTCTTGGCGGCATTTCTACGCAGAGCCTGGATACCTTCTATGGCTTTTTTACTCCCGGCAATTCACCCAAAAAGGTAGCTGGTGGTATACCGGATATTGTCGTAGACCGATTGCATGCCCGTGGAGAGATGTTTCTAAGAGCAAATACCTACGGGGCTGGTACTGGCGTTACCTACAATCCAGAATACCTGAAGGTTTTATGGGACCAACTGTTGGAAGAGGCGGGAATACAGGTACTACTGCATTCGGAGCTCATCGGGGCTGAACAGCAAGAAGGTAAACCGCATTTCGAACTATTCGCCCGGCACCGCGGGGGGCCTATTCGAATAAACGCCCAACGAGCGGTGGATTGTTCCGGAGACGCAGTACTGAGCTACTTGCTGCAGGCACCTTTGGAAGATGCCGGAGAGTCGGGAAATGCACAAACGTTCACGACTACCTTCCGAATGTGCAATGTGGACCTCGACGGCTTCTCCCAGCAGGGAGGCAAGCGAATGCTACAGGAGAAGATGGCCCTGGCAGTAGACCGGGAAACCTACCCGCTTCCCCGCAAGAAAGGCAGTGTACACCCAATGGTGCAGCCAAACTGCATC
>CAZAMY010000184.1:0-5504 GCA_964485995.1 uncultured Sediminispirochaeta sp. | reverse complement strand
CGAGCACATCCGCCGCCGGTCGCAGGTCGAGCACACTCTTTATTGTTGTATCGTAACCGTTGACCAGGAGCGACATGTCACTGCTGGCGTCCCACATCACTTTCAACAGTTTTTCATCTTCGAACAGGAGCTTCAGGGCATTCGTCTCGATTTTCAACGCATCTATAATCACCGCCTCACGACCATCGTACACCTGTATAAGACAGAGTCGTTCACCGTACACGTGCAGGTTGAACTCACCTTCGAGGTCGAGGGCAATGGAAGTCCGTTTTTCACTCTTAAGAGTATCTACATACGCCTGTAATGCGCCTTTACTGTTAATCTGTTTATATTCCATATCGGGACACTATAGCATAATTCTGCGAATATTAAAAAACACCTGCCGTTTTAGTTGCTAAATGGCGGCTTTTCGCTTAAAATTTTCAGTGGAAATCTATACCCCGGACACAGAATGGCTAAAACAATTTTACTTGTAACAACTGAGGATCTAACTGTTGAATCACATGCACGTACACTGGACGAATACGGGTATCGTTCAATCATAGTGCATAACGAAGGCGATGCAATTAAACTCCTCGAAGAAAAACCGGAAATAGCGCTGGTTCTTCTGGATACCGACTTGGGTTCTTTTACCGTGACCAGCCGTACCGCCCGTGAAATCCTCAATCACCGCGATCTGCCAATAGTGTTTCTCGTCAGCGAAGCAGACCACAGATTTGCCGAGAAACTCTCCGATGTCACCAGTTACGGATTTTTGCCTAAGGATGCTGAGCAGCTCTATCTGATTGAATCTATCAATATGGCCTTCAAGCTTTTCGCCGCACACCAAGCCACCAAGGAGAGCGAAGAAAAATACCGGGCTGCATTTATGACCAGCCCCGATTCGGTCAATATCAACAGAATCGACGGACTCTATGTGGATATAAACGAAGGCTTCAGCAACCTCACCGGATTCACCCGGGAAGAGGTAATCGGCAAACTCTCCACCGAAATAGATATTTGGGCTATTCCTGAAGACCGCACTCGCATGGTAGCTGCCCTGCAGAAGGATGGACAGATAGAAAACCTCGAATCTGTGTTTCGCTGCAAAGACGGGAGTTTGAAAACCGGGCTCATGTCGGCCCGAATTATTACTATCCAGAACCAGCCGCATATACTCTCCATCACCCGTGACATTACCGAAAAAAAACAGGTCGAAGAGCAGTTGAAGACCAGCGAGCACCGCTACAGGTCAATCTTCGACAATGCCGCCGACGGCATTCTCATAGGAAACAACCAGGGAATCATTACCGACGCGAACATTTCTATTACCGAACTTACCGGCTATTCCCGGGAAGAGCTGCTCGGTCAAAGCATCAACATGCTCTTTGCCCCGGAAATTTTACACTCAGAGCCGCTGCGCTACGATCTGGTGTATGCCGGTACCACCGTGCAGCGCGAGCGAACTATCCTCACAAAATTCGGACGTAGACTGCCGGTAATGATGAACACCCGCAAGGTCGAAGACAACGTACTTCAAGCCATTTTTCATGATGTATCCAAACTCCGCGCGGCGGAGCAGTCGCTGCGTGAAAGCGAGGAGCGTTTCCGCTTGGCAGTAGAGGGAACCCGGGACGGTCTATGGGATTGGAATCTGCAGACCAATCATGCCTACCACTCCGACCGCTTCGCCACCATGCTCGGCTATTCTCCGGATGAACTCCCCGATACGAATGAGGCTTGGAGCCAATTGCTTCATCCGGATGATAAAACCGAGGCATTTCAACAGGTTGACAACTACCTGCAAGGAAAAACCGGATTCTACGAATCCACGTTTCGTATGCGCGCCAAAGACGGTTCTTACCGCTGGATTACCGGACGTGGAAAGGCTCTGTTCAATAATGCCGGTAATCCTGTCCGCTTTGTAGGCTTTAATACAGACATCACTAAACAGAAAAATCAGGAGGAAGAGGTAAACCGTCTGCTCGAGGAGAAAGACTATCTGCTCGCGGAAATCACCCATCGGGTAAAAAACAACCTGGCTATGGTCTCTTCACTTATCAATCTGAAGCAGTCTACCCTGAAAGACAAGGTGGACCTCTCCGATCTGAAGCATCAGATCAATGCCATCCGCATAGTCCATGACAAACTGCATACCACTCAGGAGTATTCCACAATTGACTTCGAAACCTACAGCAGCGAACTCCTGCGTGAAATTTTCGCAGCTCCGGCCGCACCACCGGTAAAGCTAGACATGGATGTATGCGAGGCTGCGATACCGGTTAAATCTATCATCCCGATGGGCCTCATTTTAAATGAGATTGCCACTAACGCCATCAAATACGGCTTTATTCCCGGTACCGAGGCTCGCTTCGGTGTGCAGCTTAGAAAGGATGATTCCGACCAGCAGTACCAGTTGATCCTTTCCAACAGCGGTAGAAAGTTTGAGTTCGATCCGACCAGTACGGAGGTTGAGACAGTCGGGTTACGGCTGGTAGATGCCCTCGTCGATCAGATCCGCGGGCGGATGGAGGTACAAAGAGCTCCGGAAACCGCCTTCAAAATCACTTTTCCGATTCCCATTGCTGAGTAAAAAAGCTGTCTTCTGAACCCGAGTTCGAAATGGCAGCTCGCATATCTTTCTTAAAAATGTGTTTTCTTTTGAACTTTTGTAATTTTATAGCTACGTTTACAGCATAGGAGGAGACTACATGAAAAAGTACATTCTTATTACAGTAGCACTGTTAGTATCGATCAACTTGCTTGCAGCGATTCCCAACCAAACACACGAAAGCGTTTCGCTTTCCAGTTCGGTGAGCGGCGGATTCATCAACCCTGCGGTTCTCAGTTTTGGACATGGAACCGGTCTCGGATATCTCCAAGAGTACAACGCGGATGGTTTTACAGACGATTTCAGCATATATCTGCATACGAAAGCCTTGGGCTATGCCTACTCGCAGGTATTAGGAGAGGAATTCCATACATTGTCGTTTTCCTTTCCTTTAGCCGAGAATCTCTATTTTGGTACAGCTTTGCAGACCAACGATTTCGAGGCCGATACGTCCACTTGGAATTTTGGGGCCCTCCTGCGGCCGGCCGATTTTATTTCAGTCGGCGCTACAGCAAGTATACCCCCGCAGGGGGACGAACAATATACCACCGGTATAGCTCTGCGCCCTTTGGCCTTCGGTATGCCCAAGGCGGCTCATCGCGTCAGTCTGTTCGCCGATCTGCCGTGGACCACAGAAGAAATTAGTCTGCCGAAAGTGGGACTGCATTTCGAACCGGTCAACGGGCTGCAGGCCCGATTTGGTTACGATCTGGAAAACGAGGCGCTGGGTTTCTCTTTCAGCGTTGCCCTTGCAACAGCAAATGGTGGTTCATCAGTTTCAACCGACTCATCCGGCTCATTTAAATCCGGAACTGCCTATCTGCAGTTTGCACCGCAGCCCTTCAACTACCCTGAAGGTTTCGGTAAAGAGCTTTACGCTCAGTACGATTTAGGACCGGCGGTATTCGAGGCACCGCAGGGCATGCGTACCGGACCGTTCTATTTCGTGATGGAGGAGAATTCCCTCCTGTACATTCTCAACGAGCTCGATAAAGTGGCCGACGATCCGTCGATTAAAGGCCTGGTGTTCGTGAATCAGCACCCCCAAATGTCACTCAGCACCATGCGGGAACTGCGGGATGCCCTCCTGCATCTCAAGGAACAGGGCAAAAAGATAGTATTTTACAGCGACAGCATGAACCGGGTAGAATACACCTTGGCGGCCTCCACTGCGGATGCGCTTTATCTTCATCCCCGCGGGACTCTCGATCTGCGCGGACTCTCCGCATCCAGCCCCTATTTCGCAACATTCTTTGAAAAATACGGCATTGAAATTGCCAGTTTTAAGACGGGCCCGTATAAAACCGCCTATAACTTTCTCTCAGAATCGAGTATGCCCGAACCTGAACGCGAGGCTCTCGACTTTATGCTGCAGGGCCTGTTCGATGAACTTGCTGCACTTATTGAGTCGGGCCGCGGCGAGAAATTGAACGGCACGGCTGCGGATCTCATAAAAGATGGTCCTTATCTGCAGGCCGAAGATGCGCTTTCTGCCGGTCTGGTGGACGACCTGATTCAGCGGGATGAACTCGAGGAGAAGATTCCCTTCTTCAATGATAAGAGTGTACTCAAAGACGAGCTCCCCCAGGAACAGATCCGGCGCGACTGGAGCACTGCCCCGAAAACCAAGGTAGCGCTTATACACGCAGTGGGCCCGATTCACCCGGGAGAAGGAAACCCGGGTTCCAGCATCGGAGCAGAGAACACCGCAGCAGCTATTCGCGCGGCCCGTAATGACAGCCAGGTGAAAGCAATTCTCCTGCGTGTGAACTCCGGCGGTGGATCGGCACTGGCCTCCGATATAATCGCCCGCGAGGTGGAATTGTGCCGTTCGGGTGACAATGCAAAGCCGGTGATAGTGTCCATGGGCGGTGCAGCAGCCAGCGGCGGCTACTATATATCGGCATTCGCCGAAAAAATCGTGGCTTCGCCCTTCTCCCTGACCGGTTCCATAGGTGTTATCGCTGTATTCCCGAACATTGCGGACTTTCTCGAAAAACAGCAGATCGAATGGGACGTAGTCAAACAGGGTTCGCAAGCCGACTTCGGTGCGCTCTACCGGCGTCTGAGCGAAGCTGAACAGAGCAAAATCAATGAATCTATCCAGGGCACCTACGACAGCTTTCTCGGTACCGTCAGCGAAGGCCGCGGGCTGCCCCGCGCCGAAGTGGAGGCTGTGGCCGGTGGACGGGTCTGGTCCGGTATCCAGGCGAAGGAGCGGGGACTTGTTGATTCTATCGGCGGCTATCGTAAAACCCTCGATATCATCGCCGAAGAGCTGGATACCTCGAAGGAGATCGAATTGGTAAACTACACGTATGTCGACTCCTGGGGCACGGTACCCATAAACACTCCGGGCCGCGCGACCCTCTCAGACGATACTCAATCGCCTTTTGCCCAGGTTCTGCCTCCGGAGATACTCCGCTTTTACCGTTACTATCACACATCAACTCAGTCCGGGCCGGAATTCGGACTCATGATCATGCCCTATTATGTAGAAGGGGCAACCAGTGAGAAAAATTCCTATTAAACGCAGAAAAACTTGAAGCACACCGGTATCTCTGCCCCTCTTTAGGGGTATGAGATACCAAGAAGAAGTATTCGAACAGCCGCTCGGCGGGGGCTCGATCACACAGATCCGTCCTCGCGAGCGTTTACTGCAGCAGGGAGCCGCTCGGCTCAGCGATTTAGAACTGGCAACCCTCATCATCGGCTCGGGAATCAAAGGCAATTCAGTGGAAAAGATAGCCGCCGCTCTGATGCATATGCTCGATCAGACCACCGAGCCGGTAGTGGAGGTAAATGCCTTCCGGGCGATCCCTGGAATCGGCACTGCCAAGGCCACCCAACTCTGCGCCGCACTGGAATACGCCCGCCGCCGCCTGCGGCCGGCCGAAAACCGCATCCGCTTTCC
>CAZAMY010000183.1:0-5512 GCA_964485995.1 uncultured Sediminispirochaeta sp. | reverse complement strand
GCATAATGCTGAAGGGGGCCCCTCTGCAGGTGTTTTGGTTTGAAACGGGGGCATTGATTCTGTTTTCGCTTATCATGCTCACGGTAAGTGCGGTGCGAATGAAGAAAGGCGGTTTAGCATGAGTATTATTGGTCATTTTCTTAGAAAAGAGTTTTCCCAACTCAAGCGGGATAAAAAGATGCTGCCGATAGTATTTATCGCACCAATTATGCAGCTGCTGCTGCTCGGGTATGCCGCCAACTTGGATGTCGACATGATTCCCCTGGCGGTGCTCGATCACGACCACAGTGTGGAAAGCCGCCGCTTGGTGGATGAATTCATACAATCGGGCTATTTTTCCGCCGACGAACGCTTTCAGTCTCCCGAACTGATCGACCGCTACATCAACGAAGGGCGCATCGTGGCCGCGCTGGTAATTCCGCCGGGTTTCCAGGCTGATTTATCCCGCGGCAGGAAGGTTCCTCTGCAGTTGATTGCCGATGGGGCGGATGCAAACACGGCTACTATTGCACTCAACTACGCCGATATAATCGTGAGCAGATTTTCTGCAGAGATACAACTTGAGAGCCTGCAGACGGGGGCTGGGGGGAGCAGTCAGACAGTCGGATCTGCTTCCGGTCTTACTATTCCAATCGAAGTAGAGCCGCGGGTATGGTACAATCCCGAACTGAAAAGCCGCAACTTCATGGTTCCTGGAATTCTGGCCCTGCTGCTGATGGTAATAACCATGTTGCTCACGTCTCTGGCGATTGTAAAGGAAAAAGAGCAGGGGACTCTCGAACATCTGAATGTTACCCCGATCAAGCCTATTCAGCTGATAGTGGGAAAGTTGGTGCCGTTTTCATTGATAGGAATGGTAGATGTTGTGCTTGTGCTGGCAGCTGCGCGGATTTTGTTCGGCTTAGTGCCGGCCGGCAGTATTCTACTGCTGGTAGTGCTCTCGGCGCTGTTTCTGCTGTCTACTCTTGGCCTGGGTTTGCTGGTTTCCACTCTTTCGAGAACTCAGCAACAGGCCATGATGAGTGCACTCTTTTTTGTAATGCTCCCCATGATCTTTCTCTCAGGGTTTGCATTTCCGATAGAAAATATGCCGCAGGTAATTCAATATGTAACCTACGCCCTTCCGCTACGGTACTACTTTGTGATTATCCGGGGAATCTTTTTGAAAGGCGCAGGTTTGTCTACATTATGGGATGAATCCTTGATGCTGCTGGCATTCGGAATCATCGTCCTCGGCATCAGCATAGCCCGGTTCAAAAAACAGGCGTAGGCTTACATTTTTCAGTGATCAGGCATTATCCCAAATATAGTGTTCCATTTGGTCGATGATAAAATCCTTCTCACCCAGTACAGCTTTGACGATGTCACCGATTGATATGAGCCCGATAATCTTGTCGTCATGCATTACCGGGATGTGTCGGAGGCGTTTGCTGGTTATGAGGCCCATGCAGTAATCGACGCTTTTGTCCTCAGTCACGTACAGGACTTCTTTCGTCATAAGCTCTCCAACCAACCGGTCCCAAGGGCATTCCTTGCCTTCTCCCGAGCCAACTGCATAGCGGGCATAGTCGCGCTCTGAGAATATACCCTTCAGGTTTTCACTTTTGTCCACTACCAGCACCGCACCGATGTTTTTCTCGGCCATCAATTTGAGTGCATCGAATACTTTGGTGTCCGGATTAACGGCCCAAACTTGGTTTCCCTTGTGATTGAGAATGTCCTTTACACTTTCCATACAGTTTTCCCCCTACACAAAACTTGGATATCCACATTTAATTATATCGTATAAATCCTATAGCGCAAATTTGTTTTATGAAGAATGGTGCTTTTCTTGGATTAAATGCTTTCTCAATCATTACTTAACTGCTTAAGTAATCAGAGAAAGAGGTAGTTGATTAACAGAGAACTAATTATCGAGTATTTAGCACCATTTTTCGGAAAACTGTGGTTGGAGAAGTGAAAATTTGCTGTTACTATTACATAGCATTTTACCCATATTACGAGGTTCACATGGATAAGTTGATTATAGCCTGTGCTACTGATGAAGGTGATCAATTGATTGATCGGCACTTCGGCGATGCAGGCAGGTACGATTTGTACCAGCTGGAAAGAGAAACAGTTGAATTTTTACGGAGTATCGAGAATACGGTGTCCGAAGAGCGAGGTCATGCCGACCCCGAAAAGGCCCGCAACATCGGCGGACTGCTTAAACCGGAGGGAGTGCAAGTTCTGGTGTCGGGACAGTTTGGGCAGAATATCGAACGTGTACGCAAAGGCTTTGTACCGGTTATTGTGCGCAGCTTGGAGATAGAAACTGCACTTGGAATGTTGCAGCAGCACTATGAGGAAATTGTACGAGAGTTGGAGCGTGGTGAGGAACGCAGTCATGTCGTGCTGCGGAAAAGCGGGAGTAATCTATGACCTATATGCCTGAGTTTGTTCCATATCGACAGAAGGATGAGCCGCCGAGACGAGCCGGCATCATCAAAGTGAAAGTACCGCTCGAAGAGATGAGCGATAATCAGCTGCAACTGATCGGCCACCTGAACCGAGCTGCCGATGAAATGAACAACATATTTGTGCAGCAGTGTTTTAAAGGTACCACTGATATCGCTGAAATGCTGCGAAACCTGCGGCCGTTTCTGGCTGAACAGGAGCAGAAGCATTTGGATGAGTACCTTACAATACTTCATCTCCAGAACTGCCCATGGACGAGCGTTCCGCGAAAGAATCACCTCTTACTGATTGATCCTGAAGGGGTTGAAAGTGCCGCGCAGCAGGCCGGAGAAACAGAGCGCCTGCAGCGCTACAGAGACTTCTTGTTTGACGAGGTGGAACTGCCGAAGAAGGCTGAGTTTTATCCGGATGAAATGACTGAGGAGCAGCTGCAGCAGCTTGGAGAAGAGGGGCTGAAGGTAAATACCGTTATCCGTGAGAAGCAGAAACAATATGTTGCCATCAGAAATGAGGAGTTGTTCCGGGATGCCTGTGAACGGGCAGCCGGGCATCTGGCAGAAGCGCGGAAGTGGTCGGAGGATCCCGAGTTTACCATCTATCTGGATGCCAAAATCGAGGAGCTGCGGACCGGAAGTGATGAAGCCCGCCGACTGGCCGATTATCACTGGGTACGCCACTCCAGTTCGGTGGACATAATTATTTCGACTGCTCTCGAGGTCTATGTGGACGGATGGCAGAATGCCAAGGGTTCCGCCTGCGCCGGGGTGTTGACCAAAAACTCCGAAATGGACTCGCTGCTACAACAGTTTGTGCAGGAGGTTCCGGAGTGGGAACGCTCGGCTCCTTGGAAATGGAAACGGACCAAGATCAATCCGGAACAGCTGCCGAAACTGAAATTCGTAGATGTGTGGAACTGGACGGGAGACTATGTAAGCAGCCCGTTGACTGTACTGGCCCAGAGTCTGCCGAATGATGAGTGGGTCGGCAAGCAGATCGGTACGGTCAACCTGGTTTACAAAAACACCGGCGACGCGGTTCATACAGTCCGCGGCGATATTATGGCACGCGAGTTCCTGCCGCAGCGCGTTGTGCGGGAATATGGAGAGGTTCTTTTTTACGGTGATCAGGTTCATGCAACTCTGCATGAGATCGGACATACCACCGGCCGGCAGGACCCTGAACATCCACAGCAGCCGTCGGTGTATCTGAAAGATGAATACAGTATTCTCGAGGAGACCCGGGCTGAGCTGTTCGGGATGTGGGCCAGCGTACAGGCGGCGGAGGCTGGAATAATATCACCGCATGTATCCGATGCATGTCAGTTTTCAATGGTTATTTCCATGGTGAATGCGTTAAAGTTTAAAGCAGAGCAGGCGCACAATATTGCCCGCAATATGATATTCCATTTTCTTAAAGAGCAGGGAACGCTGCAGATTGTGGAAGAAGACGGCAAAAACAAAGTCGCCCTCGATCTAACAAAAACGCATACTGCTGTTGAGAAGATGTTGGCAATGGTGGGTGATATTAAATCCAGTGGCAACCGCGAGGCTGCGGTTGAACTGCGTGAGCAATACTGTTTCGAAGATCCGCTCAAATCGGAAATAGAAGCGCGCACGCAAAAAATACCACTGGGAACGGGTCTAATCTTTCCTGTAGTAAAGCGGGCGGAAGGCAGTTTCATTCGTGAAATCGAATATCCGGAGTTCACACAACAAGCGAAGTTCTCTCATTGGTAGGACCGGCTGGAAAAGAAGGCTGTGTGTCCTCGGGTTTATAGTTGCAGGGCCCCTGTTTTGTCTGTACGCGGAAAAAGCCGCTCTCACCGGTGCAGATAAGCCGGGGCCTGTCCCGCACTATTTTTTTCTAGTAGACACTTCTTATAGTATGGGTTTGAGAATGCCGCAGCATTCAAAGACCCAATGGCAATTGGCTGTCGAAGGGCTTTCTGAGTATCTTCGACAGATCGATGGTCGATATGCGCTGGCCGAGTTCTCCGATACCGATACATTTGAGTTGGTGGTACCGTTTACCTCTTCGAAGAGTAGAATCGAGGTAGCGTTGCGAGAACCTCTATTCTGGGAGGCCACCGATGTGCAGGACGCCGTGGATCATGCTGTAGAATATGTCGAATCTGCACAGCTCTCAGGCGATACTGAGGTAAAAATTGTAGTTATAGGGGACGGCTTGGAAACCCGGGGCAGTCTGTTTTCGCTCCCACGTGCGACCTCCGGTGTTTCCCTCGAAATTATTCCGGTGGGCTTGCCTTTCAACTCGATATTCGAAACCCGTACTGTAAACTGGAATAATTCTGAACTACCTGAATCGATACTCCCGCTCTCCCGGCAATCAACTTCCATTGTATATACTTCTGAAAGCGTGCTGCGTTATTCCCCGCACAGCAAGAAAAGCTGGAATATCCTCTTTATTGTGCTGACAGTGAGCATAGTCTTCGGCCCCTTGTGTGCCGTCGGTATCTGCCGGGCTGCTGCACGGGCAACCCGGGTACCCCCCCAACAGAGCGCGAGCACACACCCGCGTTATAGGCTGCATTTCATCCAGTATAACCGGCAGGAGGGACACCGCGAACGCAGGATCGAGTTTGATGGTCCCGGGGAGGAGCCCGGGGAGGAGATTCCCCTCAAAATTGGCCCGAGTGGATTTATTCAGGGCGAGAAGGAAAATTGTCAGGCCGTAATCAGTTTTGAAGACGAGGGCTGCTTCCTGAACAGTGATATTCCGCTTCTGATCAACGGGGTTGCCGTGCGTAGAAGAAAGTTTCGTCCCGGTATCACCATAATATTCGGGGCAACACGCTTGAAGCTGCTGGGAATCGAGCGAATACCTGCAGGACCGCAGATAGTCGATCCTGAGGGAGCCGGGGCAAAGGGGCGTGCCGCTGTGGATGGAACTACGCAAGTTGGCACGGCAAAGGCCTGCGTGACGCCACTGCTTCCGCTCTGGGTGGCCGGAGTACTGGTAGTTGCCGGGCTATATGCAGCCGCCACTCTCATTGAACCGAAGGATGGCAGCCTGCAGGGGTTTGGGGCTGCTGCCG
>CAZAMY010000182.1:0-5517 GCA_964485995.1 uncultured Sediminispirochaeta sp. | reverse complement strand
CGAAAGCCTCTACAAGTTGATATCGGAAGTGTTTATCCGGCACTATATTTTCAGTTATTTCTTAATGCTGACTGCGTGCTGGGCGCTCTCCTACGGGATATACAGACGAAGTATGGGACGAATGCCCTACGATCTGATGAACTTTACCGTACCTGAAATACTGTTGTGGCCGATAATTGCGGCCTGGTCCGGGGTTCTGCTGGATGTACTGGCGGGGATTCCGTATATAGGGTTCCTGTTTTGGAACTATGGTATGATTCTGCTGAGCATATATGCGATGCAGGGAATAGGGATACTGAAAACTCTATTCCAGCAACACGGGGTATCGAAGTTTCTACAGATTCTGGTTACCGTTTCGGCGGTAATTATACTGCTGACTCCCCGGTTGAACCTGGTATTGATTGTTGGAGTGCCGCTGTTAGGCCTCTCGGAATACTGGATCCACTATCGAGCCGATCACTCTGCCACAGAGGGCTCATAAAACTTTCTGGTAAGGAGAGAAAAAATGAAAATCATATTAAACGAGGATGTGTACAACCTTGGAGAAGAGGGAGATGTCTGCGATGTAGCCCGCGGCTATGCACGCAACTACCTGTTTCCTAAAAAGTTGGCGTTTCCTCATACCAAAGAAAATATCGCAAATTTCGAGAGCCGTCGTGCGGCCATCGAAAAACGGAAGGAAGATAAGCGTCAGCAGGCTCTCAGTCTGAAAGAGCGACTGGACGGGAAAGAGGTCGTCATCAAAATGAATGCCGGCCAAAGCGGTAAGTTGTTCGGGTCTGTGACTAGTACAATGATCGTCGAAGAGCTGCAGAAAGAGGGAATCGAAGTCGAGAAAAAGAAGATCGATTTCAAAAGCCACACCATAAAAATGGTTGGAGTTTATCCGGTTAAAGTAAAGCTCTATGACAACAACGAAGCCGAGCTAAAACTGAAGGTTATCAGCCAGAGCGGTATGGAACAGCCCCCGGAGAAGCCGGTCGAAGAAAAAGCAGCCAAGGCCAAGCCCGCTGAAGAAGCAGCGGCTGAAGCAGCACCCGTAGAAACTGCAGCTGAGGCTCCTGCCGAAGCTTCTGCCGAA
This sequence comes from uncultured Sediminispirochaeta sp., assembly GCA_964485995.1. Classification (GTDB taxonomy): domain Bacteria; phylum Spirochaetota; class Spirochaetia; order DSM-16054; family Sediminispirochaetaceae; genus DSBN01. Next base: position 4,436 of record CAZAMY010000182.1, on the reverse strand, counting down.
TCGCCGGCTGAAGAGAAAACCGCTGAAGAGGCGGCAGCTGAAGAGGCAGTATCCGAAGAGGTTGAGCAAGAAGCGGAAAAAGAAGAGTAATAGATTGAAAAGAGTTGCCTTATGAATTCCCTTAGTAAGCAGGGAAAGATACCGCCCCATAATATTGAAGCCGAGCGGGCTACTCTCGGGGCGGTGCTGCTTGATGGGGATGTGATTTCAACGGTCCTTCGGTATCTGCGGACCGATGATTTCTATTCCACATCTCATCAGAAAATATTTAAGGCGATTATTGATCTTTTTAATCGTGGGGAAACCATCGACCTGATTTCTCTTACCGACCGGCTCAGTGCTGGCGGTGAGCTAGAAGCGGTCGGTGGTACCACCTATGTCTCATCTCTCACAGATGAGGTGCCTACCAGCGCAAACGTTGCGTATTATGCAAAAATAGTAAAAGACCGCAGTGTACGCCGGAAACTGCTCAAGATTTCCGGCGGCCTGGTTTCACAAGCCTACGATGAAGGGCTTGAAACCAGGGTGCTGATCGAGGAAGCCGAACAGAAGATTTTCGAGATAACCGACAGTCAGCACACAGACTCTTACCGTGGTGTTCACGATATCATTGCCGAAACTATTGAGGCGATTGAAAAGTTATATCACACCAAAGACAGTTACACCGGGGTTCCCAGCGGTTTTTCCGACCTGGACAATATGACCAGCGGTTTCCAGAACTCCGAGTTTATAGTAATCGGTGCCCGGCCGTCCGTTGGTAAGACGGCCTTCGCTCTGACCATGGCGGCCAACATGGCCATCCATCGGAAAGTTCCGATCGGCTTCTTTACCCTCGAAATGGCGGACATGGCGCTTATGCAGCGTCTCCTGTCTAGTGAAGCCCGCATCAATTCCGAAAAACTGCGGACAGGAATGCTGCGTCCAGCGGATTTCCACAACCTTACCGAAGCTGCCGGGCGTATTTACGAAGCCCCGCTGTATATCGATGATACTCCGAACATAAAATTACTCGACCTGCGTGCTCAGGCGCGCCGCATGAAGAGTAAAGAGGATATAAAGGCTCTGTTTATCGACTACATCGGATTGATAGAGCCGGAGAACAAGTCGAATGTACCCCGGCACGAGCAGGTAGCCGAGATTTCCAGATCAATAAAGTCGCTGGCACGGGAGCTGCAGATACCGATTATCTGCCTTTCCCAGGTTGGTCGACAGTCCGAAGGCAAACCGCCGACGCTGGCGGATTTACGTGAATCGGGATCTATCGAACAGGACGCAGATGTGGTATTATTTTTACATAGAGAGCGCGAAGACAGCCGCGACAACCGGGACGGACACTCACCCGGGAATGTAGAGACTGATTTGGTAGTTGCAAAACAGCGAAATGGTCCTGTCGGGACTGTAAAACTTGCGTTTTTACCGAGTTATACCAAGTTCGAGTCGTTTTCACACGATAAACAGTAAAGGAGATATGCGGAAATGAGTATTAGAGAGAGTTATAATTTCGAATATCTGGTAAATGAGGCCGAGCGAATGGTGCTCGAAGAGCTGGAGCATCAGTTAGAACAGGACTGGGCCGCCGATATTTGCAAATGCGAGGAGTGCGTACTTGATATGGCGGCGCTGGCACTCAATAATCTCCCTCCTATGTACCGGGTTTCTTTGATGGGAACCCTTTATGCCCATTCTCTTCAGGATACGGAGTACGGTGCTCAGGTGAAAGACAAAGTCGAGGAGGCGATTAAAAAGGTCGCCAAAAATCCTTCCCATGAATACGAGTAACTTAATTTTCTATCGATGAAAGATCGTAAGAGGCGGCCGCGGGTAATTCAGCAGCCGCCTTTTTTTGTTATTCGCGTATCTGGTGAATCCACTGATCAGCACCCTCGGTGGCATAATAGCTGCCGTCCGAAAAGGTAATAGCCCAGCTGGAGTTCTCGAATAGATACAGTGTCATGAGCAATTTCCCGTGATCTATATTCCATACAGATATCGAGGAGTCTCCATTTAGTGAGTAAAGCAAACCGGCATGTGTATAAAGCTTACGGGGGATGTGCTCAACCTTTTCCAGCGTAGTAAATCCATCCCAAGTGAACATGTGAACATCACCGTATCCTAATGAGGTAAACACCCGGGAGGTAGCCGGATCGACAACCAGCGAGGCCTCGTTGTCCTCTCCGGGATAACTCAGCAGGGTAGACACCCGACCATAATTAGTGCCCTGGTGCTGTTTGAGTACGGTTCTAATTGAGTCTCTGCGCTCTTCAAAACCGAGGGTATAGAGAGAACGGGTAGTATGATCATAGTCCAGACTAAAGGTAAGCAGATTTCGATCGGGTATGGGTACTGTTTCGCTGGTCTGAGGGTTAATCGAGAGCAGGGTAGTGTTAATGAACTCGTTCTTGTTACGAGCAACAATTATTTTGTTATTAAAAGATTCAGTGGCCTCCTGCAAGCCGAATGAGGAGTAGTTAAACAGTTCCTCGTCGGCAATCGGGTCGATAATTCTGAGTGTGCCTCCCTGTTCGAGCAGAAGAGCGTTGTTGTTGTACATTCCGGCCGCCTGAACGGGAGCAGTCAGCTCGCTGTCGAGTTCTTCGAAGCGGTTTGCTTCAAACAGATATAGAGACTTTTCCTCGCCCTGTTTAGGATACAGAAGAAAGTTCTCATCCGAGACGACCGTGATACCGCTTTCGGTCTGCAACGGGTTTTCGTAGCGCTGGGTAGAAAAAGCAAGGCTTGAATTTCGGCCGGCTGCTCTTTTTGGGGTATTGAAGGCGCGCGAACGCAGTGAGAGAATTTCGTTTTCAGTCGCTAAAAATAGTCTATTTTCTGAAAAGCCGATATCGCTCACTTTCATCAATACCGATTTAGAGAAAAGCTCTTCTTCTGAAGAAAAGACCGATTGTGTAATAATACTGCCATCGGGCTTACAGAAATAGAGGGTCGATCCAACCAGTTGCATTGGCGCCTGGGTGTCGTCGGGGGCCATATTCGATTTTTGAACCGGGAACAGAAAACTGTTCTGCTCTACTCGGTAAGAAATAAATCTGGGTCTACTATTTTCAGTGATATACAGCGCAACCAGGTTGGTATCGGGATTAAAGGAGTATGCGTACAGGTTCTGGAACTGTTCTCTGGCCTCGATTTGTCCATTGACAAGATTTACCAGATACAAGGTATTGCCCTTAACACCCAGCATGAATACACCGTTTTCTGAAAAACTGATCTGTGTGAGATCTCCGATAGTCGAAATAGGGGCCGTTTTTTGCTCTCCGTTTTCTGTATTCCAGTAGCGGATTGTGCCCGAAGAGTTATAGGTTACCAGGGTTTTCTCGGATTGCGAAAAAAAGACGTCGGATACTATTCCGAATCCCTGCCCAAGCAAGGGTTCCAACTGTCCGTTATCGGCATTTAGGAAGGTGAGGCTCTTCCAGTCGGTACGACTGTAAATAAGATATGTACCTTGAGGTGAATATTTAAGAAAAATCGGTGTTTCCTGAATCTTGTGTGAAAACAGCTCTTTTCCGGTGGAATAGTTCCAAACACTCAGGTGGTAGGTATTGATCCGGTCGGTTTCTACCAGCGCTACTTCCGGCTTCTTCGGATGAACTGCAATCTTCACAATAGGCAGATGAGATATCTGCAGCTTGTGGAGCAACTGATTGGAATCGGGGTCCCATACACGCAGAGTTCCGTCATCGCCTGCGGAGAAAAATGTGTTATTGGATTCGAGAAGCGCAAAGTCGTTAATGCTTTTAGTATGTCCGGTGCTAATCAGCACGCGGCTCTCTGTCCAGGCGAGGCTGAGCGATGCCGCAAGCAGCACTACTAAAATGAATATACGTTTCACGAATCTTCCTCCTCCTCGGCTTCGATTGCAATCTTGTTGATAGATACGTACGGCGGATTCACGATTTCGCTGTAGAGCTCGCTCTCCAAACGCTCCGGTAAACTTTCCAGCACCTTATTGTACAGGTCCATATTGATACGAGGAACCGCTACCTCTTCATCTTTCAGCCCGTATACGTAGAACAAGAGCTGGTTGCTATCGATATCGTTTAGAATAATGGTGACATCGTTAAAACTATGTTCGATCAAATCCTTATCCAGAGCCTTTTCCGCCAGCAGAAACTTGAGAATCTCGAGGGCCCGATCATCCAAATCGTGGGCGGAGGCGAGCATCTTTTCTCTGAGTTCGGGATATCCTATTGCAACTCTCTGAGCAGAGGTTTCAATTTTATTGCGGAAGAATTGGGTTCGCTCGAGTTCCGGTATATAGTCGAGATCGAGCTGCTCACCGGCAATTGTCAGATTTTTGAAATGAACAGGAAAATCAGGTTTCAGGGTTTCTCCGCATGAATTGCACGTTACTTGCATAAATGAACCTTCGAGAATGCGCTGAATGACTTGAGGATCCTCCTGCACATCAATAGTAT
>CAZAMY010000181.1:0-5530 GCA_964485995.1 uncultured Sediminispirochaeta sp. | reverse complement strand
TCGAGAGCCATATGAGGGCCGGCCGGATCAGGCTGCACACTGCTGACAGGTCTACATATGTGAGCATCACCGAAGCGGGAATGTTGCTACTCGACACTCTTCTGGTGCAGGCCGCAGGCGAAATCGAACACCTGCGGCCGCAGCTGAACTGGCCGCCGGCATAACTCTGCACTGCGGCAACAGCGCGATCAGGCTTGAATCTTGACTGTCAATGACCATTGTGGTATTTTTTATTAAACCTTTTATCAGGGCAGCAGTTATACCCATAACTACAATCATCACCACATAAAGGAGCAGCGATGTCCGGCCACAATAAATGGTCCTCCATTAAACATAAAAAGGGCGCTCAGGACGCCAAGCGCGGTAAAATTTTTACCAAAATTATCAAAGAAATGACTGTTGCAGCCCGGATGGGCGGCGGCGACCCCGAAACGAACCCGGCCTTGCGCACAGCAATAAATAAAGCCAAATCAGAAAACATGCCCAAGGACAATATCGAAAGGGCAATCAAAAAGGGCACCGGAGAACTCGGAGGCGTCGATTACATCGAACTCACCTACGAAGGCTATGGCCCCGGAGGTGTGGCAATCTTAATTGAAACGCTTACCGACAATAAAAACCGTACCGCCGCCGATATTAGAAGTATTTTCAGCAAGCATAACGGAAACCTCGGAGAAAACGGTTGTGTGTCCTACATGTTTCAGCGTAAAGGAATTATCACCTTCGATGCCGCCAACTATTCAGAAGACGAGATTCTCGAGGCAGCGCTCGAAGCCGGTGCCGAGGATGTGTCCAGTTCGAGTGATGAAATCGAAGTGGTAACCAGCCCTGACGATTTTAACGCGGTTTCCGAGGCCCTGGATGAAGCCGGCTACAAATCAGAACGGGCCGAGATTACCATGATTCCCGAGGCCACTGTTTCGCTGGATGACGAGACCACTGCTAAGGCCTTGCGGCTGATCGAAAAAATCGACGACAACGAGGATGTAAAATCGGTTTCGACTAATCTCGATATTCCCGACGATTTTGATCCAGACTCTATCGAATGATACGGATACTGGGGATCGACCCTGGATTAGCACATACCGGTTGGGGGCTCATTGAGGGGCACAGCAACCGGCTGCAGCATTTAGAACACGGCACGATTCACACATCGGCCGATACGCAGCACGCCGAGAGGCTGCTCGCAATCCACAGCAAAGTCGAAGAGCTCATCCAAGAGTACAATCCCGAGTTTGTGGCGGTAGAAGCACTCTATTTTGCGAAAAACAGGCGCAGCGGAATTCCGGTGGCCGAAGCCCGGGGGGTAGTGCTGTTAGCAGCCGCCCGCGGGGCGGTTGCTTCCCGGTCCTACACTCCTCTGGAGATCAAGCAGGCCCTCACCGGAAATGGCCGCGCTGAAAAACCGCAGGTACAGGAGATGGTCAGGTTGATGCTGGGGCTCGGTTCTCTGCCCAAGCCCGATCACGCATCCGATGCACTGGCCGCGGCAATCTGCTGTTACCACAGCTATCAATTCGATGCGAGTGCGGCAAGGGGCAGACTATGATTCAAAGTTTATACGGAACTATCAGCGGGCAGAACGGCCGCTGTTTGTATCTGCGGCAGGGTGGAATCGAGTGGGCTGTGGAGGTAAGTCTGCAGTCGCTGGAGGATCTGGTGGCCCGGGAGGGCGAGGTGCGCATTTTTACCCATCTGCACCACCGCGAAGACCTTATGCAGCTCTATGGATTCTCTACAGAAGAGGAACGGGAGTTGTTTCTGGAAATCATTAAAGTATCCGGCATCGGGCCGAAACAGGCGCTGCGCATGCTCTCTGGGCTGCGGCCGCAGGAGTTTATCGATGCCATCGACAACGACCGTGTCGACCGCCTCTCTCAGCTGCCGGGAGTGGGAAAGAAAACCGCGGGCAAGATAATTCTGGCACTGCGCGGCAAAATACTCTCAGAGAAGGAAGACCAGGCCGGAGAGCGGTACCCGGAACTCCTGAGTGCCTTGACCGACATGGGCTTCGACCGCAAGAAAGCCCGTCAGTCCCTGCAGGAGGTTGCTAAAAATATAGATTCTGATACACTTTCAGAAAGCGAGCGCGAACACGAACTTTTCAGAAACGCGATTATTTATCTGAGCGCACATGGAAAATAAACAGTATTTAGACGGTTCATTCGACACAGAGGAAGATTCACAGGAACAACTGCTGCGACCGCACTATCTGCGGGATTTTCAGGGGCAGGAGGCGCTCAAAGAGAATTTGGGAGTCTTCATCAAGGCTGCCCGGGAACGCGGTGAGAGTCTGGACCATGTGTTTTTGAGCGGGCCTCCGGGGCTGGGCAAGACGACCCTGGCCGGCATTATGGCCAATGAAATGGGCGCCGATTTCAAGGTCACCTCCGCCCCGGCACTGGAAAAACCAAAAGATCTGGCCGGTATTCTCACCACCATGGCCGAAAACTCGGTTTTTTTTATCGACGAAATCCACCGCCTGAAACCGGCATTGGAAGAGATGCTGTATATAGCCATGGAAGACTATGAGATCGACTGGGTGGTCGGCCAAGGCCCCTCGGCCCGGACTATGCGCATTCCGATACCCGAGTTCACTCTCATCGGTGCCACTACTAAAGCAGGCCAGGTTGCAGGGCCGCTGTACAGTCGTTTCGGGATCTCAGTGCGAATGGACTTTTATACTGCCGAAGATATTGCTCGCATTATCCGCAGAACAGCCTCGATCCTGAAGGTTCGTGTCGAGGAAGAGGCGGTGGTTCAGCTGGCCGGCAGTTCGCGGGGAACTCCACGGGTGGCCAACCGGCTCCTGCGGCGGATGCGGGATTTTGCACAGGTCTTGGCCGATGGAGAGATCAACACCGAGGTAGTTGGCGAAGGGCTCCAGCGGCTCTAGATCGACCATTACGGTCTCGAAAAACATGACCGGGAAATTCTCCGCACAATAATACAAAATTACCATGGAGGCCCGGTCGGCGCCGAAACCCTGGCAATTTCAGTTGGAGAGGCAATCGAATCACTGGAAGATTTTTATGAACCCTTCCTCATTCAGCGCGGCTTCCTGCAGCGAACACCCCGGGGACGCATGGTTACCGACCTCGCCTATACTCACTTAAAACTGAACAAGAGGAACAATGAAAACCAAGACCTTCTCTTTTGATCTACCCGAAGAGCTGATCGCCCAGCATCCGGCTATGGAGCGGGGAACCAGCCGGCTGATGCGGATACAGCGCAACTCGCAAAAAATTAGCCACCATACAGTGAACGAACTGCCGGAACTCATCCCCGACAACGCCGTGCTGGTGATGAACAATTCGCGGGTCCGCAAAGCGCGCATATACGCGACCACCGAACACGGTGGGCAGGTTGAGTTTCTGCTGCTCGAACAACGCAGTGCGCAGCGCTGGAAGGCGATGGTTTCAAAAGCAAAAAAACAGAAACCGGGACGCACTTATACCTTCCCCGGCAGCGTGCATGCCCATATCGTCGACGTGGAGAACGAGTTCCGTATTGTCGAGTTTACTCCGGGAATCGACGACGATTATTTAGACCGCCACGGCCACATGCCGCTGCCGCCCTATATTCGCCGCGAAGACACTCCTGAAGATTCCGGCCGCTATCAGACCGTGTATGCATCTGAAACCGGTTCGGTAGCAGCTCCGACCGCCGGGCTGCACCTCACAGATGAAATTCTCGCTAAGTTAGCAGAACGCGGGGTTGATTTGGCCCATGTGACGCTGCATGTCGGCATCGGGACCTTTCTGCCTATCCGTACCGAAGATGTAGAGGCGCACCGGATGCATACCGAACACTACGCCGTGCCGGCAGAAACGGCCGAACTGGTCAACCGCGCCAAGCGTGAAGGCCGGCCGGTCTGCGCTGTAGGCACTACCTCGGTGCGGACCCTCGAATCGGCCTGGCAGCCCGGGAACAGCGACAAGCCAGGCAATGAACAGCACACAGGCCGTCTACAAGCCGGGGAGGGCAGCACTGACCTGTATATTTATCCGGGATACGAGTTTAAGGCAGTCGATCAGATGTTCACCAATTTCCACACACCCGAGTCCAGTTTGTTGGTAATGGTGTCAGCCTTTGCGGGGAAAGAGCTCATCGAAAAGGCCTACCGTACCGCCATTCAAGAAAAATACCGATTTTTCTCTTACGGCGATGCGATGCTGATCCAATAGCAGTGCAGCCTCGTTAATACGTGTTCTCGTCCATCGATTCGAACTGCCCTCTGACTTTGTTCAAACGCTGCAGGTCCTTGTAGATAATTTCCTGATAATCCAGATCACCGTCGCTGATGCGGGTGCACTCGTCTTCCCAGTATTGAATCTCTTCGAGGTGTATATACGGCATTTTTTCTAGCTCTGCCCACCATAAAAGCGCCTGCTCCCAGTAGTAGAGGGCGGTTTGGTAGTAGTGTTCGGCAATTTCCAGGCTTTCGAGATTCTGATCTTTCCAGGGTTGATTATAGAAATACGCTACACGTTTATCATATTCCGCCGCCCACAAGCGGTACTGCTTCACCATTTCAAGATTTACATGCATATGAAACAGCGCTCGATATCTGCGCCACTCCTCTTTATTATCAATGGTGGCCATCGCATTCAGAGGGTTTACAAAGGGGCGCTTCAAAGCTCGCTCGAGATACCAGATATTCTCTTCGAAATCTTCAGGATACTGGTAAAAGTTCTGATGGTAGAGTTTGTAGTACTGTTCAGCATAATATATATTGTACGCCGAAGCTTCCGCGGGAAACGCCAAGCTCGAAAGTAAAAGTATCAGAACTGATTCTACACACAGAGAAATTCGTCGAACATTCATCACTCTATTTATCGGAGGAAGAGAGCTTGTTCCACACCAATTCTTCCAACTCTTCGACCGGCAATGTTCCGTCAAAGATATTGATATTCATATCCGCATGGTCGAACAGCGTAAAAGCATGAAAGTAGTTGGATCTTATTTCCTCCTGCAGCTCCATCCGCTCGTAGATCTCACGGGTGGAGTTGCGCTGCACGACCCGCCGATACCCCTCGTCGGGGGATACATCCAGAAACACCAGTTCCTCGGGAAGCGGAAAACTGCGGTTCAAATCCCAGACCGAATCGAAGTTCCAGTCAACCGACTGATATGCAAGCGATGAAAACAGATAACGATCGCAGATAACTTTGTTACCTTTTTCGAGACAGGCGATAATTCCATCTTCAGGATGATAGATATGGTTATGACGGTCAGCGGCAAATAGTTTCGCCAGGGTTCCCTCGGCTACTACCTGCTGATGCTGCAGCACTTGCCGCACCGCTTTCCCTATAAAGCTGTCGGTAGGTTCACAGGTATACAGGCTGGCTTGGCCGGCGGCTTCGAATTTCTTCTGCAGAAGATGACATTGAGTGGTGGTTCCGGAACCATCAAGCCCTTCAAGTACAATAAAACCTGCTAAAACTTCAAAATTTGGTAATTCCGTTTTCATGTTTATAGATTATACTAATGAAATTATATCTCTTTGTCATCTTTTATTGCAAAAAAT
>CAZAMY010000180.1:0-5545 GCA_964485995.1 uncultured Sediminispirochaeta sp. | reverse complement strand
AGGCGTCGACCACGAGGGTCAACCGCTGGTAATCTCGGTTGTCGTAGCGGGTCGGCCAGAGCAGGACTAAACAGCTGCTGAAACACTTCAAAGCGCGCGTGTTCCAAGCTGAAGCCAGCCGCATAATCGTGCCCGCCATAGTCCATAAAGATATCATCGAAGTTGTAGAGAAACCCCTTCAGATGGAATCCCTTTATACTGCGCATCGAGCCGACCAGGTGGCTCTGCAGATCGGCCACAACAGTGGCCGGCACACCGAAAAACTGTACCAGCCGGGCGGCCAGTATTCCGGTAATACCGCGGTGAATCGATTTGTCTTTCACCAGCACCATTTGTCCCTTGAGCTCATCGAAACTGCGCTGAGCTTTGGGCAAGACTTTCTTCCAGGCCGCATCTCCGAGTTTTTTGCGCTCCTTGTTCAGACCGAGCACCTCTTCGGCCAGGCGCTGCCTGGTCTCCGCATCATCGGTAATCAGCAGCTCGGCTGCTTTATCGGGCACTCCCAGCCGTCCGGTGGCATTGATCGCCGGGGAGATCTGCCAGCCCACATCGGTAGTGCTGAGCCGTTTGCCCAGCAGACGCTGCTGCAGCAGCAGCTGATGGATTCCGGCCCGCTCTACCGCGTTCAGCTGCCGCATACCGCGTTTTACCAGCAGCCGGTTCTCCCCGTGCAGCGGCATCAGATCGGCAAGCGTCCCCAGAGCAACTAAGTCGAGATGCTTGTCGAACTCCGTTGACAAGGCCGGATAACGGCGCAGCACATAGGATTGAAACAGCGACAAGAAAATATCGATTTCGCTCACCAGCTCGCTGGTGTAGCGGTTGGCACGACTGCGGTCCCGTATTTTCAGCAGGCTCATCTTCTCCAGCTGCGGCAGCAGCTTCCAGATTTCAGGGGCTACATCGAGTACATTGATATCCACCCCGGTACCGAAAACCTTCTGCAGTAGCCTGCGCTGTTGCTGTTCGTCGTAGACCAAAATCTGCGTATTCATCAGGAAGGCTGCCAGCCGCGACTGATCGGGCCGGATCATCCCCGGTACGAGATTCTCAGACAGACGGTCTATCTCGACCAAATTCGAAATCTTCACCGCCTCGAGTATAACGGTATCGTTCCCCGGTCTGGCATGCAGTAGCACCAGCTCCTCTTTATACATCTCGGTCCGGCTGAACTCGAGAGCCCATATAAGTTTAGCAACCACCCCGCAACCGGCCAGATCACGGAAAGGATAACCGGAATCGGCAATTTTCGGATCGATGAGGGCTACCGCCGGCGGCAGCTCATCCTGCGGATTGTGATGATCGATTACAATGGTATCGATGCCGAGTTCGCGAGCCCGCTTGATCTCGGCTATATTGGATATACCACAGTCAACCGTAATAAGCAGTTCGCCATCCGCTTCGGCAAACTCCTCCACCACTTCAACGGTAAGCCCGTACGGGTCATTGCCCAGCGGAAGGGCCCACTCAGCATCGACACCCAGCCTCAGCAGCTCTTCCTTCAGCAGCACCGTAGAGGTAATACCGTCTACATCCCGGTCGCCGAAAATCTTGACCTTTTCACCTTCGGCCACTGCCTGCTGGATACGATCCACCGCGTCTTCCATTTCAGTAAACAGAAAGGGATTATGGCTGAACATCAGATCGTTTTCCAGATAAAACTTGATCTGCTCTGGTTCGGTTACTCCGCGCCGCACGAGAATAGAGGCGGTCAGTAAGTCCACCCCGTATTTACCCGCAATTGAGCGGACGCTGTCTTTTTCAATATCTGTTTTATTCCATTTCATCAGCAGTTACCTCACCCACCTCTTCGTAGTGTGCACCCTCCGGACGCAGAGTCGATTTGTACAACACCATCCGCTGCACTGTAAAGCCGATATGTATATCCCGGCCTTCTTCTTCGGGTTTTGGCCAGTCAGTATTCTGTTTCACCCTGGCGAGTGTCAGGTGGGGTCTGAATTTCTTCCTCTCCGGAGGCGCAAATGCCGATAGATGGCCGCTGAGGGCCTGCTGCAGTTCGCGACACTCCTGTATTCCACTCTGCGGGTCGAGAAATACCACCCGGGCCGGTCCGCGGCGCGGGAACACTCCCAGTCCATCGAACTCCAGTCGAAACTCCTTAAACATGGGCTGCACCATCTGCATCGATTTCAGTACCTGCGGCACCCGATCATTCTCGATTTCTCCGAGAAAATTGAGGGTGATATGCAGGGCCTGCTGGGAAAGCCATTTTAAATCGGGATAACGCCCCCGCAGAGGAGCCGTATCAAGAACTATTTTTTCCCGCAGTGTATCCGGAACCGGAATAGCTGTAAAAATTCTCATACCACTCCCTTTTGAATAGTATTCAATCGAAACCCCACCACATCTTCGATAATAGCGTAGAGAAGCCGCTTTAATCCGCGCAACTCTCCCGCACTCAGACTTACTGCTTCGGTCTGAACCGCAGACAGCCGGCTGGTGTGCAGCAGGTACTTTTTCGCAGCCGGTGTCAAGCTAAGCAGATCAAGATCGCCCTCGGCCGGCAACCGGCATTCCTCAGCTACGAATTCACCGTCTTGCCAGTAAAGCGGCTCTCCCGTCTCGATTTCGCGACCGCAGCTGCCGCAGATCGAAATGTCGGGCAGAAACCCGGTAATGTCCAGGTACCGCCACACGAACTGCAGATTGGCCCGCTCTACGTGCCGAGTACTGCCCAGGAAATCGAGAGCTGAACTCAAAAGATAATACAGTTGAGTAAACTCACTTCCGCCGCCGAACGACTTGATAATGAGTTCAGACCAGAAAAGCCCCGTGTAGTAGCGATCAAGATCGCTGCGCAGTGCTTCATTATAAGACCGCGGTACTACTTCAGAGACTTTATAGCGATCCTTGACCGGATCGTGGTACAGGAGGAAATCTCCGGCGGTGAACGGTTCGGTTACTCCGGAGAGTTTGCTTTTTCCCTTGTATGCGCCAAAGGCGGTTGCGTGAAAAACTCCCGCATCGGGCGAAATAATAATCAGGCCTTTATGGTACTCGGCAACTCTATAAGCCTTAAGAATTACCCCTTCGGTGCGGAAGTTTCGACCCATGGCTCAATAATACGACACTGCCGCCTCTATGTACAGGGGTTAGTAATTCTCAGTTTGCTGTTTGGATTTGAATACTGGCCCATTTATGATTACCTTTACTAAAGTAATCAATACATGTACAAGAACACTATTTTGTAGGAGGCATCATGTCAGACAGACAAATTATACCTGCTGATCAGATTCTGCCGAACAGGCTGTTCATAATGCCGCTTACCGGCAAACCGATTTTTCCGGGAATTTTTACCCCAATAATGATTCAAGATGAACAGGACATCGAAGTCATCGACAAGGCGATGAACGGTGACAGCATGATCGGCTTGACTCTCACTCGCTCGCCCGAAGACGAGACGGAATCCGACCGCTACGGTCTGGAACTGCATCGGGTCGGTACCGTAGCCAAGATCGTCAAGAAGATCAATCTGCCGGACGGCGGATACAATATATTCATATCCACTCTGAAGCGGTTCAAGATCAAGAAGTTTCTCTCGGAGGAGTATCCCTTGAGTGCGGCGGTAGAGTATCTCGAAGATGAGAACGACTCCTCCGACGAAGTAAAGGCGCTTACCCGCTCACTGATCTCGGAAATGAAACAGCTTTCCGAGGACAACCCGCTCTTCTCTGAAGAGATGCGGCTGAATATGGTCAACATAGATCACCCGGGCAAGGTGGCCGACTTCATTACCTCTATTCTCAATATCGAGCGACAAGAACAGCAGAAGATACTGGAAACCACCGATGTGTACAAACGGATGGAATCCGTGCTGATGTACATCAAGAAAGAGCAGGAACTGCTGAAGATACAGAAAAAGATACAGCAGGAGATAAACGAGAAGATCGAAAAGAGCCAGCGCGAATATTTCCTGAAAGAGGAGCTGAAGAAGATCAAGGAGGAGTTGGGAATGCCCACCGACTCCAAGAGCAGCGAATATATGCGCTTCAAGGAGGCTATCGAGAAACTCGACCTCGAAGGCGAGGTCAAAGAGCAGGTTGAGCAGGAGCTCGAGAAGTTCTCGCTGATGGACCCCAACAGCTCGGAGTTTATCGTTACCCGGAACTACCTGGATACCATTATCTCACTTCCATGGCAGAATCCGGAGCCGGAAGAGTTCGAAATGGATGATGCCCAGCAGGTGCTGGAGAAGGATCATTACGGGCTGGAGGATGTAAAAAACCGGATTCTCGAATACCTGGCGGTTCGGAAACTCAAACAGGATACCAAGGGCTCGATACTGTGCCTGGTGGGTGCCCCGGGTGTGGGAAAAACCTCGGTCGGAAAATCGATCGCCCGGGCACTGGGTAAACAGTTCTTCCGGTTTTCCGTCGGCGGCATGCGCGACGAGGCTGAAATCAAGGGCCACCGACGCACCTATGTCGGCGCCATGCCCGGGAAAATTCTGCAGGGACTGAAGATAGTAAAAACCAAGGATCCGGTCTTCATGATAGACGAAATCGATAAACTGGGCGCCTCGTATCAGGGCGATCCCTCTTCCGCGCTCTTGGAGGTGCTGGATCCGGAGCAGAATGTGAGCTTTAGAGACCACTATCTGGACCTGCCCTTCGACATTTCGAATATACTCTTTATCACCACTGCCAATACCCTGGATACTATTCCCCGGCCGCTGCTCGACCGGATGGAGGTAATCCGGCTTTCCGGTTACATCGAAGAGGAGAAAATTGCAATTGCCAAGAAGTATCTAATTCCGAAATCCCTGGACCGTTCCGGACTGAAGAAAAAGCACGTACGCTACAACAAATCCGCCCTCTCGTCGATTGCCGCTAATTACGCCCGGGAGGCCGGAGTGCGCAACTTCGAGAAAAACCTCGATAAAATCCACCGCAAAATCGCCCGGCAGCTCATTCTGAAAGAGGTAGAGACGCCGGTGGTGCTGAACGCCGAGAATATCGAAGAGTACCTCGGCCAGCCGACATTCCGCAAGGATGAGGTGAAAAAGGCTGACAGCCCGGGAACCGCCCTCGGCCTGGCCTGGACTAACTTCGGCGGCGACACTCTGCTGATCGAGTCGGTCAGCAACCCCGGTAAAGAGGGCTTTCGGCTTACAGGGCAGATGGGCAACATCATGCAGGAGTCGGCAAACATCGCCTATACCTATGTGCGCCACATCGCCGGCAGCTTCGATATCAACAAGGAGTACTTCGAAAACAACCAGATTCACCTGCACATTCCCGAAGGTGCCACCCCGAAGGACGGCCCTTCGGCCGGTATAACCATGGCCACCAGCCTCTTGTCTCTGGTCCGTGGGAAGGCAATCCGTAAAAATGTAGCAATGACCGGCGAGCTGTCATTGGTAGGGAAGGTGCTGCCGATCGGCGGACTCAAAGAAAAAACAATTGCCGCCCGGCGCAACAAGGTGAAGACCATCATCATTCCCAAGGCAAATGTAAAAGATCTGGAAGAGATTCCCGATCACGTGAAAAAGGGCATCGAGTTCAAACCGGTCGAGTCAATGGAA
>CAZAMY010000179.1:0-5583 GCA_964485995.1 uncultured Sediminispirochaeta sp. | reverse complement strand
GCGCCCTCGGTGATGTACCGCTCGCCAAAACCGATCATCGGCTTATCCAGGTCGCGGGCTCCGGCGTTGCTGGTCATAATTAGAACAATATTCCGAAAGTCTGCCTGCCGGCCGCTGTTGTCAGTGAGGGTTGCATAATCCATAATCTGCAGCAGTACGTTGAAAATATCCTGATGCGCCTTTTCCACTTCGTCCAGCAGCAGCACCGCATGCGGCTGCTTGCGGACCGCATCGGTGAGCAAACCGCCCTCTTCATATCCGACATACCCCGGCGGCGACCCCACCAGACGGCTGACGGTGTGCTTCTCCTGATACTCGCTCATGTCAAAACGCATCAACTCCACACCCAGTGTAGCGGCTAACTGCCGGGCCAGTTCGGTCTTACCGACTCCCGTTGGACCGACGAACAGGAGGTTTGCCACCGGCTTATCCTGCTTACCGAACCCAGCCCGTGAACGCTTCACCGCCTTCGCCACAGTGGCGACCGCCTCGTCCTGCCCGTAGACTTCCTCTTTCAGGTTCACTTCCAGATACTGCAGCTGTTCGGTCTCGTGGGTAGATACCCGCTTTTCGGGAATGCGGGCAATTTTCGACACTACATGCTCGATCACGGCCTCGTCGATTTCAATTGCCGGCTGCTCTGAATTCTGTTCTGATTCCTGTTCTGATTCCTGTTCTGCTGTCGATTCTTCGGCGCTCTTGTCCGTCGCATGATCCGGATTGAAAGACTCCGTTTCCGCCTCATCCAGTGTTCTCCCAAACCGTCGCTGGAAGGAGAGCATCTGGGTGTAGGCACCGGCTTCATCGAGCACATCGATTGCTTTGTCCGGCAGATAGCGATCGTTTATATATTGACTAGACAGGTCGACTATGGCCTCGAGGGCGCTGTCGTTAAATTTCACTCCGTGATATTCCTCGTAGCGGCCCCGGATTCCCTTCAGGATTTCGAGTGTTTCGTCGCGGCTGGTTTCCTGTACTTCGATCTTCTGGAAGCGACGGGAGAGAGCCCGGTCTTTATCGAAAAATTTCTTAAACTCATCATAGGTAGTCGCACCTACACAGCGAATTTTTCCAGATGAAATCGCCGGTTTCAAGAGGTTGGAGGCATCCATAGCTCCGCCGCTCACCGCGCCGGCACCTACAATGGAGTGGATTTCATCTATAAACAGGATTACCTGCCTCTCTTTCTCGAGCTCCTCGAGTACCTGCTTCATCCGCTCCTCGAAATCGCCGCGGTACTTGGTACCGGCCAGCATGCCGCCTAAATCGAGAGAGTAGAGTTTGTACCCCTTCAGGGACTTTGGGACGTTGTCCTCAGCAATGCGGGCCGCCAGGCCCTCTGCAATTGCAGTTTTACCGACGCCCGCCTCTCCCACTAAAACGGGATTGTTCTTTAGACGCCGGCAGAGCACCTGCACGGTTCGTTCGAGAACCTCCTCACGGCCGATGAGGCTCTCGAGTTCACCCTTACCGGCAGCTTCGGTCAGTTCCCGGGTAAACCGCTGCAGGGCGGTTTTACGGCGTCTGCCTCCTCCCGTCTGAGTGTCGGTTCCGGTTTCATCTATCTCGTCTTCATCAGACTCCTCATGACTGAAGGACTCGTCCTCCAGATCACGCTCCTGCATATCCTCGGCGGATTCGTCATTCACAAAATCCGAAGTATAATCTGATTCGGCGAATATTCCCCCGTGGCTGATCATCCGCAGCAGCGAGTAGCGGCTTACGCCGGCTTTGCGTAAATAGTACGATCCGAAACTCTCTTCTTGATCGAACAGAGAAACCAGTAGATCACCGAGGTCAACCACATCCTTGGAGGAGTGCTCGGTATGAAATATAGCCTGCTCGATTACCTCTTGCACCCCGATGGTCTGAATCGGCTCTTCACTTTCCACTTTCGGGATATGCGACCCCAGATACTCTTCTACATCCTGTTTGATGGATCCACTGTCGGCACCACAACCATCCAGCACATGCTGAACAGAATCAAAAAACAGAGCTGCATACAGGATATGCTCCGGGGTCAAATATTCGCTTCGCCGCTCCTTTGCCTCGAGGTAAGCGGCATTGATTACGCCTTGTACGTCTTCCGATATCTTCATTCGGCTGTATTACTCCTTCTCGATTACGCACTCCAGGGGATATTCATTCTCCTTGGCCAGCTGTTTTACCTGTACAGCCTTCGTGCGTGCAAGATCATAGGGGAAACGCCCGACCTCACCACGCCCCTTTTTATGGACGTCCATCATCACTTTGGTCGCTTCGGCAGCCGGTTTATGGAACACCTTCTGAATGACCCAGACTACAAAGTCCATCGTAGTGTAGTCATCATTGAGCAGCACGACCTTAAAAAGATCCGGCTCCTTGGTCTTGTGCTCCTGTTTCTCTTTTATGCCGGTACCAAGTCCTCGGCGTGTCTCCTCTGACATTCCTTTATCCCCTCAGTTAAGTATTCGTCTATAGTGTGTATTTAAAGAGTACTCATTCCGAATTCGAGCGTCAACACTTTTCGTGCTATTCCGGGGGGCCGTAATAGCCTATCTCGCCGCGACCGCTTCTGCCGAAAATAGATACTTGAGTTTCCACCGGAAGATATGCCCGGCCGAAGTCGCTGCTGCGGGTGGAGGTATATGAGAGTATATACCGTCCGCTGTTGCGTCCCACTATCCGCCGGACCAGCGGACTAACACCACTTGGATTGTACAGATAGATATGCGAGCCCCCACTTTTTTCACATAAATAGGCCAACTCCGGAGCCAGACTTCCGTCTCCGTTCATAGTTACACAATGAAAACTGATATTATTATTGCGCAGATAATCGAGTATATGGATGAGTTCGTACGATTCAAAGGCGTTCCGCTCAAGCGTGCCGGTTGAGAAAAAGACAATAGCCCGCCGGTCTCCCCCGGTTATCAGCGGTGCGGCTGCCAGACGTACTCCCTGATCGAATTTCCAGTTCTCGCTGAAACTCCCCGAGAGTGCCGCCGAACGGACGCTGTCTCTCTCCTGCCCGCCTTCCAACTGCAGTACCGGTTGTTCAGCAGCCCGTACTACGTTGATGCTGCCGTTCGGCAGCAGAGATTCCGCAATTCCGGAAGCCGCCTGGCCGATACCCTCTACACTCTGCCGCATGGCAGTTGAGCCCTCCACTAAAAAGGTTATTTCAGCACTTTCAAGATTATCTACTGCATATTCGAGTACCGCCCCTTCTACCGGGTATCGGTCTTCGGTAACAAAGAAGTTGCTTCCTTCGAGGCCGACGAAGGGTTCGCCGCTCCTGCGCTGGACCGTCACATCCAGATACACCTTGGGAAACCGGTCGGCACTCACCTGATTTATTCTCACGAACAGTCCGGAATACATTCGGCTAAAATCGGCCTGAAGAGACACTCGGTTCTGATTAAAATCGGCAATCAGCAGATTGTCATTTTCATCCCGGCAGGCTGAGAGAATCTTTACCCTCCGGCCGTCGGGCATGCTCAGAGGTGAGAAGGTCCTGCTGTCCAGCTCGAGCCGTAACACCTGATCCTCATCGGCAATCATCAGCTGGTCAGGCCCGTACAATGACAGACCTTCGGGCTGCTCCATGAATTTACTGCGGAAGGTATCCAGATAATTACCGCTCTCGTCGAACACATCTATGGCAGCTCTGTTCTTATCGGCGACATAGATAAAATCGTTATAAGCCAGAATGCCGGTGGGCTGACGAAGGCCTTCGAACTCACCGGTACGTCGGCCGAAGGAGAGAATAAAATTGCCCTCATAATCGAACTTGGCAACCCGCCGATTGCCCTGATCGGTCACATAGATGTATCCATCAGTATCGTCGGTTATAAACTGCGGCCCCAGCAGCTGTCCGGCGCCGGTACCGGTTTCGCCGAAACGGTTCAACACCCGTCCGGTAAAAGTGCAGTGTACAATCCGATCCCCGGCAAACTCGGTAATGAAGACCCCCTGGTCAGGGTTGGTAACAATATCGAAGGGATGGTTCAAGCCCTCTATCCCGCCCCGCAGGGAGCGGATTAGTCCGCCGTTGGCCGAAAACTCGAGGACTTCGTTGGTTGCAAAAGAGACAGTATAGAAGCCGCCTGAAGGGTTCGGATGCACCGCCGTAGGGCGTTTGAACACCTGCACCTCATCCTGCAGGCCTTCGACCTCTTCGAATTCAACAAATTTGGGTCCCTCTGCGGGCTCTTCCGGCAGTTCACGGCGGTATTTAAGGGTTCCGACCATCTGTTCCATGGACGCACTCATTATTTCGCTCTGGTTCTCCATCATTCTAGACCACATATCGATGGCGGTACTGGTAAACCCGTTCCGGTAGTAGGTGCGGGCCAACCACGACTGAGCCAGAGGGAAATCCTCTTTCAGAGAAAGACTGCTTTCGAGTGAGAGCAGGGCTTTGTTATATTCGCCACGGTGAAACGCCCGGACACCGAAGCGGAACTCCCGCTCGGCATACACCTGCTCCATATCTATGGTCCCGGGGGTAGCCTCCTGCTGGGCAGAGAGAGACTGCAGGCTCATTACAGATAACATGCATAATAAAAAAACGTATTTACGCATAATGCCTCCTCTTACTCCAGAGCACCGATCTCCTTGGCTACCGTCTTCAAATGCGCTTTGATCACCGGATGATGATCCGACATCTTATACGCCCGCTTGATATAGCGATGGGCCTCCCTGAATTTACCGAGCTTGTAATACACCCATCCCAGAGAATCCAGATACGCGGCCTGTTCCGGTTGTTTGCGCACCGCCTGTTTGCAGAGTTCGAGGGCTTTATCGAGATCATTACCCTCTTCAGCTTCTATGTACCCGGTGCTGTTGAGCACATTCGGATTGTCTGGATCAAGCTCCATTGCCAGATAGATGTACTTCAGGCTCTCATCTCTGCGCTTCTGCTGAAACAGCACATAGGAATAGACCGAATACACTTGTGCCGACTCATACCCCCCATCCATCAGCTGCTTGAGCTCATACTCGGCCAGAGAATAGCGTTCGGTGTTGGTGTAGATAACCGCCAACAGCAGCCGGCACTGATACAAATGCAGAAAATCGGGATGGGTAGTTACCACCTGCTCTAAGTAGAGTAGAGCCTCATCGTACTGCTCCAGCTGACTGTAGCACAAACCGAGATAGTAAGAGAGCTCGGGGTTTTCAGCCGGATCATCGTCCATCGACAACAGCACCGCCAGGGCTTTCTGGTAACGCTTCGCATTGTAGAGCCGTTTGGCAGTTTCAAACGCTTTCCCCATTCTATTCAACCTTAAACCGGGCTTCCTCATACATATGCATCACTTCATGGTTCATAGGATGGAGGTATACCGGTGAAATCGAGATCTTACCGGCCTGTACGGCATTCCAGTCACTGCCCTCTTCTTCACGGGCGTGAATAGACTCTCCGGTAAGAAAATAGTAGATGTCTCCGTTCGGACTCTTAAAAGCCTCTGCCTTATCGCTGTAAATCCGCCGTGAGGGATGGGTGACAGCCACCTCATTCACACTGTGTGAGGACGGGGCAAAATTTACATTGATAAAGTGATCCGAACTCCACAAGTCGAGAAAGAGCTCGATATTCTCGCG
>CAZAMY010000178.1:0-5590 GCA_964485995.1 uncultured Sediminispirochaeta sp. | reverse complement strand
CTCTGTTCTGAAAAAAATTCCGCCGAGCCAGCTGCAGGCAGCTATGCTGCTGGGGGCCTCGCCGGGCAAAGTCTTTCGCACGGTGGAGTTCCCGATGATGCTGCCGGCCATTACCGCCGCCGGGGCCTTCGCTTTTGCAATTTCGATGGGCGAGATCAACGCCACCCTGGTGTTCTCCTCATCAACCGTAACTATTCCGCTGGCTATTTACCGTATGATCGGTTCGTACAACTTTTTCGGCGCCTGTGCCCTCGGCACCATTCTGGTGGTTGTGTGCGCGCTGGCCTTTACCTTGTTCGATGTATCGGGCAATACTGAACTCTAAGGAGCCTTTTGAATGGAATTGAGCACCCGTGATCTGCAGCGCAGTTTTGCAGATTTTCGATTCAAAGCGGATATACACGCCGCCGAGGGAGAGCTGGTCTGCCTGCTGGGACCCTCCGGCTGCGGCAAGACCACCGGTCTGCAGTTGATTGCCGGAATCCTGGCCCCGGACCAGGGCAATATCTTTCTGGGCCGCAAGGACATCACTGCCCTGCCGCCCTGGCAGCGCAACATCGGCCTGGTATTCCAGGATTACGCGCTCTTTCCCCACATGACAGTGTATGAGAACATCGCCTACGGGCTGAAACAGAAGGGCGCTTCCAAAGCCGAAATACGTCGGCGCATCGAAGAGCTGCTGGAGCTGGTCGAACTGCCCGGCTACGCACAGCGCCGGCCCGAACAGCTGTCGGGGGGTGAAAAGCAGCGCGTAGCCCTGGCTAGGGCGGTAGCCCCCTCCCCGGCCCTGCTGCTGCTGGATGAGCCGCTGTCGGCCCTGGATGCCCGTCTGCGGACACAGCTGCGCCGGGAGATCCGCAACATACAAAAACGCATTGGGCTGACGACAATCTACGTAACCCATGATCAGGAGGAGGCCCTCAGTCTGAGTGACCGGATTATCGTGATGCGCAACGGGACTATCCAGCAGAGCGGAACCCCGCAGGAGCTCTACAACCGCCCGAAAAACGAATTCGTGGCCCGTTTCATCGGCAACGCAAACCTGGTGCCCTGCGGCGAAGGGCAGTGCAACGGCAACGAGTTCTACTTCTTCCGCCCGGAGCACACCACTATCAGTACCGCAGCACCGGCGGCGGCCGAATGCATTTCATTCCATCTCTCCCTTAGATCGCTGGAGTACGTAGGCCCCTACTATATTCTGGAGGGTGTAAGCGACAACAGCGAGAGGGCCCGGGAAGGGGCGCAGGCTTACACGGTCCGGGCTCATGCCAGTGAAAGCGACCTGCACGGCATGAACGCCAGATCTTTTTCGCCGGACAACCCGCCGCGGCTCTGGTTCTGTATTGAACGCGGCAAGACCCGCGTGATTCCGAAGTGAGTTGCCCGGGCCGCCTAAAGAAATTGGAACAGGCCGACCTGCACAGTTCCGATAAGAAAACCGAGCAGTGCCCCGAACAGAATGATCCAGCGCAGATGCGTACGGATTACAATCAGGATGAGCTCTTCAACCTTTTCTATGTCGAGACTGTTGATCTTATCCACTACCAGGGTTTGAATATCAACGCTTTCCAATATACTCGGTACCTGTTCATCCAGGACTGTGCGGATAAAACTGCTAAGCGCATCATCCAGACGCTGTTTATGCTGCTGCTCCAGCTGCAGGATTTCGGCCAGGCTTTTGGCGCCGGTATTCGAAAGGGTGTTGAAGAGGGTTCGGAAGAACTGCACAGCCGTGCTGCCCTTGCCTTCCGCCGCTTCTACCAGGCTGGAAATCCAGTCTGCAATTCGTGCACTGATCTCTTCGGTGGTATGACCGGTAAACTCAGCGAGGATGGAGCCGATCTCCTGCTGCCCGTACTTATCCAGCAGGCGCTGCACAAGCTCCTGCATCCAGCTGACGGCTTTCGGCGTGGCTGCCAGGTGAAACAGCCCGTCTACTGAACGGCGAACGTCCTCGGGAAGACTCTCACCCCACACAGCGGCTATATCGGCCAGGGTTTTGGTCCGCAGCCGCTTGAGCCAGCCGTCCAGCATATCCAGCAGCTTGCTGCGGGTTTCCTCATCAGCAATGGCGGTTTCCAGCTGATCCAGTAAATCGTCAACAATTTCGTCCATCTGCCGCTCGATGTTGCGATCGTACTGCCCGGCGGCAATGAACAGGCGCTGCAAGCTACTGAGCCGCGAGATGGTTTTCCGCAGGACGGTCCGGCCTTTCTGCTCGAGGGTTTTGTGAATGTGCGGGGTTCTTAAAAATTGTAACAGTTCGCTGGCAACGGCGGGATAAATGCGATTGATCGTCTTTATAATCCCCTCGACGGCCTGTGGAGTCAAGAATTTATCTAAGCTCACATTCCGCTGGATTCCATCTTCGACTAAATCCCCGGCCAAACGGCGCAGCGGGGCCCGCAGGCTCTCGATTCTTAGGTTTTGGCTGAAGAAGAGATTGAGACGCTCTCCGTTTCGGCCACAGAGTGTTTCCAGTGGTAAACGGAAAAACTCGTCCAGTGCCATAGCTACCGATTTCTGCAGCGCCAGAAAAAAGCTCTCCGAGCGGAAAAATGCCGAGAGAACCGACTGGATGAGCATGGTATCGGCAGGTGTGTCCGATGCTGCATCTGATTGTGCACCCGCAGGGGCGGTAGTCTCTCCACCGGAGTGGAGCCGGCCCTGTCGAAACTTCTGCTGCAGTTCGGTGAAAGAGGTATACATCAGAAAACCGGTGAACTCACTGACTCGATTGCTGAGGGTGTGCTGAAATGCGGGCGAGGAGATCTGGTGGCGGATGGCATCCTCGGTAATAAGCTCGCGGGAGACCATCAGACCTATACTGTCGGCCAGCTTTTCGCGCTGACGGGGAATGATGCCGGGAGTAAATGGCAGTCGCAGCGGCCCTATATGCTTGGCCTTGAGCGGGCGGAAGAGCATCTTTATGGCGATGTCGTTTGTGACATAGCCGATCAGTGCACCGATTACCGGCGGGAGTATCCAGGCTGAATAGGAGAGCAGTACTTCGAAATTAATCATGGATAGCCATACCTATGCTGATTTTGCGTTTCTATTCACTACGGGCCTTTTGTGCAGCCCGCCGTGCTTCGCTTTCCGATTCATACATTTGCAGATAAGCGCCGAACACCCAGCCCTGCAATCCGTCATATGCCACCTTGTACCAATAGCTCGATTTGCCTTCTACCTCCTGCTGAACCTCATCCCGGGATATGATCTCCAGCACGTTGTTTTGCCACAGGGTAGTAACGGCGCGACTCTGAATGGTCGCCTTTTCCCGTAGACGCAGATGGCTCGATGCCACTACGGCCCAGTTCGAGCGTACGGTGAGTACCGGAGTTGCCGGCAGCTCTATCTTGAACTCCTGAGCGGTTTCCTTACGGCAGCCGGGCAAAAGCACAGCAGTACAGATAATTGCACAAAGGGTCGCTGCAAAGTAAAAATTCTTCTTCATATTCGTTGCAAAACACCTCAAAACAGTTCAGCATTGTAGTATGAACACTGCGAAAACTATAACACTTTTTACTTTATTTGTCACAACCCTGCTTATCAGTCCGCAACGCAGTGATGCCCTTTCATTTTCATTCAGTATTGCTCCGCATACAGCCATAAAAAAAACAACTGACGTGAGCACCAAAGCCCAGGCTGGCATCACAGTCGACACGAGTTTCGCAGTGGATTTCCTTGACATCTATTTTTTTGAGCTTCGTGGCCGCTACCTAACATACCGGGCCTCCAGTCCTGGAGAAGACTGGATTCTCTACCGCGCCTTCAATGCGCTGGGAGCTTCGGTGGGAGGCGGATTCACACTGCCGGAGTTCAAGATATTCGGCGAATTCCCGGTTACTCCCTCGGTTACCCTGCGCGGCTACGGCAATTTCGCGTCTTACACATACACCGATATCTACTTCTTTTATCCATCCCTCGAGATCGAACCGGGGTTTACCTTTGGACGCTATTATGATAACAGAGTGCAGCTGGAACTGGGGCTGCCGGTAGAGTGGAATTTCCAGCGCGACCTGGACTTGTTTGTGTCCGGCGGACTTTCACTGACCGCGTCGGTGTTCTTTTAATAGCACTACAAAACAGCCGATAATAAAGGAAATGGTAGATGAAGTATGGTAGCACTGGTTTCTTTTTTTGTAATTTTAATTGTCTCACTCACAATTGTGCGGGTAGCTGCGGTTATGCTGGAGCTGACCGGCATATCTAAAGATACCGCCCACTTTCAGGCCCGTTCAGCTTTTACCGGTGCCGGCTATACAACCCACGAAGCAGAGATGATAGTAAAGCACCCGGTACGCCGGAAAATCATTGCAAACCTCATGTTGATTGGAAATATTGGTTTCGTGACCTTTGTATCCTCTCTGGTCTATTCTTTCCTCAGTATCAGCAGCCAGAGAGGCGCTATGCTGACTTTCGGGATTTTACTCGGCGGACTCTTAATCATAACTCTAATAGCCCGGTCGAAACTACTGAACCGTTTGTTGGAGAAGATTATCGAACGCTTCTTAAAAAAGGTTACCAAAATACATACCCTGGATTACGAAAGTCTGCTGAATTTAGCTGGCGATTTCGAGGTTATTACTGTTGCAGTGAAGCCCGACAACTGGCTGGCGGACGAACTTTTATCAGAGCTAAAGCTTTCCGAGGAGGGGGTCCTGGTTCTGGGTATTCGACGGATGGACGGCTACTTTCTGGGTTCGCCCCGCGGCGAAAGCACAATTTACGCCGGCGATGAGCTGATTGCCTACGGACGGGAGGACGCTCTCAAGAACCTCAGCGAGCGGCGCAAGGGTCCCGAAGGCGACCTGCAGCACCAGCTGGGGATGGAACAGCAGCAACGATTAGAGGGAAAACTCCCCAAGCACCCGCGCAAAAAGCCGGGAGCCCGCCGCCCAGCCGGCGAAATGCCCCAAAAGGTGGCTGGTACTATCGGTAAGATTTTTCAAAAGCGGAAGAAGTAGCGTATTCGACACCGGCTCCCCGGCGGTGAACTTGCCCCGGGCGGAGTGAATCGGCGCAGCAGGCTTAGGGGGAGTGTACAGCCTGGATTGGGAGACTGTCGGCCCGCCGATTGTTTTTTCCCCCCCGCCGCGGTATATTTGCACTATGTTCATGACATTTAACGCTCCGCGAAGGCTGCGGCCAGCCCTGAAAACGGCGACCGTTCTGCTTACTGCAGCAATAGTATTTAGCACGGCAGCCTGCAAAATGAATCCCACCCCACCCGACCGCTATGCACTGGTGTATGGGGTGAGTGATTATTCGGCAGCTGGTTTCAGTAGTTTGGGATCAACAATAGATGATGCGAACAGTGTTGCTCAGCTTCTAAAAAATAAAGGGTATACTGTATATTTGCGGATAGATGATGGATTATCAGATCCAGAAATAGATACAGCCTCTTTGAGTCAATTCGAATGGGACATAACAAACATTGCTGAAAATTTAGAAAATGACGACCTTCTCCTTTTTTACTTCTCCGGGCATGGGGCACAGGGTGGCTTTCTTCCCTATTCAGGCGATGAGGATCAGTTCTCAGAAGAAAATGATGAGTATATAGCTTTTTACCCAACTTCTGCGGATT
>CAZAMY010000177.1:0-5666 GCA_964485995.1 uncultured Sediminispirochaeta sp. | reverse complement strand
TATGTTTATCGGCAACGGTTCAATCCCGAGTGCGTATATTCTAAAACTGGTTGCGGCTCTCATTCTGGGTATGCTGCTCTATCGGGTAAAGATGAATTTTACCCTGGCAACTGTTATTGGTGTTGCGATGCTGGTCCTGGCAATCATTGGCGGTCACTTGATGCCGATCAACGCCAGCCGCGATGTCTGGATGCTGGTTATGTTCTTCTATATCATCATAGCATCCGCAATTCCTGTAAACGTACTGCTGCAGCCGCGTGATTATCTGAACTCATGGCTGCTCTACATCGGGCTCATCATCGGTGCTCTGGCAGCTGTATTCAGTTTTCAGGGATTCACCGCTCCGGCTTTCACCTCCTTCGCACCGATCGTCTCCGGCGGTCAGCCGTCCCCATTCTGGCCGGTTATTCCGTTGATCATCGCCTGCGGTTCTCTGTCCGGGTTCCACGCACTGGTCGGTTCCGGTACCTCTTCCAAGCAGCTCGAAAGCGAAAAACACGGTCTGCCCATCGGCTACGGCTCGATGCTGACCGAAGGTTTCCTTTCGACCATCGTAATTATTTCAGTTTCCGGTTACGGTCTGGCTCTAATTCAGGGCGCCGGCCAGGATCTGACTGTTGCCAACTGGGGTAACGCGTATGCCGGCGCAATGAACGCCAGCTTCGGTGCTGCTTCAACCTTTACCAACTCTTACGCTGCGATGGTAGACAGCACTTGGCTGCGCTTCATGCCGACTGAGATCGTAAAGGTTATCGCGGGAATGTGGGTTGCTTCCTTTGCAATGACCACCCTCGATACCACCAACCGTCTCGGCCGCTATACCTTGAGTGAAATCCTGCTGCCGATGAAAGAGAAAAATGAAGGAATGTTCAACTTCTTGACGAACCGCTGGATTGCTTCGACTATTCCAGCCATCATCGGTATCTACCTGGCTTGGAGCGGTAGTTTTACTATCCTGTGGCCCTCCTTCGGATCCGCCAACCAGCTGATCGCTTCGATCGCGCTGCTGACAGGTGCCGCCTGGGTAAGCAAGCGGCTGAAAGCCAAAAATGTGAATATAGTACTGATTCCGGCTTACCTGCTGTGGATTACAGTGACTGCCGCAATTATCTGGTTCTCCGTAGTTGTTCTGCCCGGAACTATCGCTAACAATCCTACTACTGGAATCGTAGTACTGATTATTGAGATTGTAATGTTGATTATGAACTTTGTTTTCATTATCGACTTTCTCAAAAACAAAAACAAACCTCTGGAAGCAGAGGCGTAAGTAGCATGCATGGCGGAAAGGAAGGCGTAATCGCCCGTATTTTCAGGTATCTACGTTTTTTCTTCTCCGTCATGGACATATCCCATCGGAGCAAGGTAGTCGAGGTAACCGAGTTTGAAGTCAAAGAGCTCGAAAACCTCTTCGTTTTGCTGATGATGGGCTCATTTACCGGGGTTCCGTCGCCGCCGTCGTTTGTGGCGGCGGAACTCTTACCTCACCTGGATCACGAAATCAAAGTACTGAACGAGCGTGCCAAAGATTCCTTTGATTCCCTTTCGGATATGGCCAGTTTGTTGGATATCGACTAATACTATGCATGACAGAAGGTTTTAACTCATGAAAACAATCTTTTTTACTGGGAAAGGCGGGGTAGGCAAATCTACCTTATCTTCTGCGGTTGCCTGGCAGCTAATGGAGGCGGGGAATCGTGTGCTGCTTGTTTCCTTCGATCCGGCCCATAATCTCGGTGATATTTTTCATATGAAGCTTAGTCACCGTAAAAAGCGGTTCAAGAAGACCAACCTCTTTTTACAGGAGACTAATCTGGAGCAGGCGGCGAATGACTACATCGAGGCCAATATGTCGCTGCTGAACGAAGTGTACAGCTACATGAAACCCTTCAATATGGACAACTACTTCAATGTGCTGAAGTATTCCCCGGGTGTCGAAGAGTATGCTGCCATTACAGCAATGGAGAAGCTGTTTCGGGAGGAACAGGAGAACTATGACTACATAGTTATTGACACCCCCCCGACCGGTCTTACCCTCAGAATTTTAGCACTGCCGAGAATTACCGTTGCCTGGATCGACCGGCTGATCAAGCTGCGCAAGCAGATCCTGGAGAAACGCTATACAATTCACAAGATTACCGGAAAGTACAGCGAAAAGGGGACCAAACTGGCGTATGAGGAAAAGGACGACACGGTCATGCGCAAGCTGAATGATATGCGTGAGCGCTACGATGCAGTGCAGCTTAAATTGGAAGGTGATGAAAATTCGGTCTGTATTGTTTTCAACCCCGATTATCTCTCCCTGCGAGAGTCACAGCGTTTGATGGACGGTGTCGAAGAGCTGAACCTGCCGCTGCGCGTTGCATATCATAACAAATTGAAGGATCCGGAAAGTGAGGTAGCCCAAAAAGTGGAGCATGAGCTCCTGAACGGGCGTTCCGGGGTAAAGGTGGAGCACGTCTATACCATAGATCATACCGAACCTACCTGTTACATTATGGACACTGACTTAATTCAATCTTTGTAGGAGAATACTAACCATGGGCGAAGTAGATGTAACTCAGCAACCGGTTTTTTACCTTTTTATCGCTTTCACCATTTTACTAACTCTCGGCTACAGCTGGGGCCGCAGAGGAAACAAACGCATTTTTCTCTCTGCCTTCAACGCACTGGTGGATACGCTCCGCCCGAAAGATCAAACCTTTACCACCATCGGTGGTCAGACCGGGTATCACGCCAACCTCATTCCAAAGAAGAACAGT
Source organism: uncultured Sediminispirochaeta sp. (assembly GCA_964485995.1). GTDB lineage: Bacteria > Spirochaetota > Spirochaetia > DSM-16054 > Sediminispirochaetaceae > DSBN01. The sequence continues at coordinate 2,907 of CAZAMY010000177.1, read as the reverse complement.
CTGATCCGCCGAGTCGACGCAACTATCACTCTTTTGCCGCGGCAGTCTTGGTTGTATCTTCCGTTCTCCCTGTTGACCTTCCGCTTCGATCGACTCTTTCTGACCATGCTGTTTTCAAAAAAGGCCATGGGTATACTAGAAGAGGGGCATCTAATCGAGGAGAAATACTCGCAGTTCCGCGGGCCGAAGATAACCAACCAGGAAAAGCTGCAGAAGGAATCCTTCCGATGGGGCGATCGCGATTTTCTTTTGTATTATGCAGACGAATCGGTGAAAAACGACCTGCTCGAACTCAAGGAACGGCTGAAAGAGCCTAAATATCTACGGCATATCGCGATTGTGCCCGACCGCGATCAGGCCTTTCTCTTTCTGATTCCGAAAAAAGGGTATGTGGGCGAGGTGTTCCCGGTAATCTTCAAGTGGATGAATAAACTGATCGAGCGGCGCCGGACTGAGAAGGCGTCTTGAACTCTGGGCAGGCGGTTGCGCGTTGCGCCCCAGCGGCGAGTTTCAGCGGCTGCCGCCCTTGAGCTGTTTTGAAAACGAGCGCTTTCGACCGAATATGAAATCTTCATACTCATGCAGCATTCCAGCATCGATATGTTTGTCATAAATCTGAAGTTCCTTTATCCAGCCGAGGGTACTGCGTGTGCTCACTTTGCCGTTCTGCATAACGAGCAGCATAGATTTGGGAATATACAGCAGCAGTTGACCGTCGCGATAGCGTTTACCGGTTTTCTCATCCTTTAAGATTGAAATGAGCGGTATGTGAGAATCGAGATAGCTGTGGACCTTCCCTACGTAGAGATGTTCGCTGCGGCGCTCTCCGGGATACAGAAACACCAGTTCACCCTTTCGATACGGGGCTAGAATCGAGAGAAACTCCTCGACTAACTTGGCATCGAAACGGGCATGCGTGCCGGGTGGAGTTTTGGCGGGAGCATACTCATCGCTCTGGCTGCGAAGGTAGCGAATCACATCCATCCGGTTATATGCGGTTCTGGTAAGAACGGGATTAGTCATCTCATCGAAAGTTCTTACAATCTGAAACAGGCGAACAAACTCGTGCAGAGAGCGGTTCTTGAATGGGGGCGGATAGCCGGTGGCATCCGGATAGTCGAACTGTAGTGTTGCCATCATGCGGGCAATCGAAGAGATGTCCTCGCGGTCGAGTAGATGATGAGCGGTATAGACGCTGTGCTGAAGCGTACGGATTTTTTTCAGATCGGCTCGGTTGGATGCGTCGAGATATGGTGAGGGTATGAGTTTATGCACCTCTTTGTGGGCCAGACCTACATTCATCAAAGCGATGCCGAGGGCCGCTTCTTTAATGAAATCTTCGTCGTAGCGGTACACATCGCCGGTGCCCTTGTCCAGCTCCGGACGGTATTTGGATTCTGATAGCGGTTTACCTTCTATAATCCGTTTTTTGTTGAGATTCACCATGGCATGCAGGAACAGCAGCATAGTGTCGGCTGCCTGAGCAGCCAGAGCATCCCCGACCGAGTTAATACGCTCACCGTCGTAATGGGTATGCAGACGGGCCGAACCCAAATGAAGCCGCTGAATTACCTTGCGTTTTTTTCTGGTTTCCGGAGTAAGGGGGGCACGATCGGAGAGGAAACTGTAAAACGAGTTGATGAACTCGCGGGTAAAGCGCAGGACATTCGTATCAACCACTGCAGCACTGCCGGCTTCGGTATCGTCGCGGACAAGCGGATTGAGGTTTTTTTCCAGCAGATCGCCGCGGCTAATTTGTTTCTTTCGTTTGCGGCTCTGAAAACTGCGGTCCTCCTCGCTATAGGGGAGATAAATCGTTTTCAGGTTTTCGACCAGACGCTCGCGGAGTTCATTGAACTCTCGGCGCTGATCCTGGAGAATCAGTCTGCGCAGACCCTCGGTTGCAGCCTCCCGGTCTCCGCCGGCGGCAACGATCTCCTCCTTAGTGGATCGGCCGGTTTCCACATAAGGTACCCTCCGTTTGGCGAGCTCTCCTATCACATGGTCCGAAACCGGCTGGCCGGCTTTGAGCAGACTGCCAGCATTAGTATATAATATTTCATTTGGTGCAAGGCGCTCTATGCTTTTTCTCTCGATTAGCGGCATATTTAAATTATATTAAAAATATACATAATTGTAAGCAAGCTTTAGCCACTACATTCCATTTTTTTTGTACTGCTGCACTGGCGGGGGACCAGGAGAGAGGTTACACATGGACATAATACAAATGAAGCCGATCGGCTACGTAGCGACAGAACAATCGGCTGTACCGCGTTTTTATACAATATCCGATGTACAGGGAGAGCTGATTATCGATGAAAGTCTGCAGGACGGACTGCGCGATATCGAAGCCGGCAGTAAAATTGTGGTGCTGTTTTACTTCCATCAGAGTCCGCAGTTCAGCGCAAGTGATCTGCGGGTAGTCCCGCCCAGCCGGCAGGATGTGCGGGGCGTGTTCAGCACCCGCTCACCCGTCCGGCCCAACCCCATTGGTTTGTCCAGGCTCATCGTCATGTATATCCGAGGCAACCGAATCGGGGTGCGCGGGCTCGACATGATCGATGGTACTCCGATTCTTGATATCAAGCCCCATAAGTAGTGATAAGTAGTGGGAAAAGCCCGCTTTCTACTCTTTTCTAGCCGCTTTCTCTAGGCGGTCGTTGATAGCCCGGCCGAGGCCGCGGTCCGGGGCAGTTTCCGCTACAATCAGCTCCAGCCCCAGTGCATCCAGCTCCTGCATGGCGTGATACAGGTTGATAGCGGCCTCGTGCAGGTCACCCTGCGGACTGAGTACCCTGACTTCACCGGCGTCTGCCTCTGCTGCGACTGTCTCGCGTGCATCGGCCCCCTCGCTTGCGGACCCGCGGCAGCTTTGAAAGCAGAGTTTTCCGATTTCCGGCGGATCCA